>JAKEHF010000235.1 GCA_022615295.1 Actinomycetota bacterium
ACTGATGATCCTTGGAGTCAGCGAGGAGACAGGTGGTGCGGTCGGGTTCGGTGGCAATGGGTGGCGCGCTCGGCACCCTGGCACGCTGGTCGGTCGAGAGGCTGTTTCCACCGGCTCCACCCGGCTTCCCTTGGGCGACCCTCACCGTCAACGTCACCGGTGCTTTTCTCCTCGGCGCCCTGGGCGTGATCCTGATCGAACGCGTGGTCCACGCCGGGCATCTGCGCACGTTTCTTGGGATCGGGCTGCTCGGCTCCTACACCACCTTCTCGACGATGGCCCTCGAGGGGGTGCTCTTGATCGAGGCGGGTCGGCCGGCGGTAGCCGTCACATACTGGCTGGCCACACTTCTCCTCGGGCAGATGGCCGGCGTGTACGGGATGTGGTTGGGACGTCTTCGGATATGAAGGAGCGACGATGAGAATCGAGGGTGAGGCAAGGCTGGTCAGGATCTTCATCGGGGAGTCGGACCATTGGGAGGGACGTCCCCTCTATGAGGCACTGGTGCGACGGGCTCGTGACATGGGTCTGGCCGGGGCCACGGTGCTGCGGGGCATAGAGGGTTTCGGCGCCAGCTCGATCGTCCACACCGCCCGGATACTCCGTCTCTCCGAGGACCTGCCGATCGTGATCGAGATCGTCGACAGCGCCGAGAAGGTCGAGGAGTTCCTAGGGGTGACCGACGAGATGGTGACCGAGGGCATGGTGACCGTCGAGCGGGTCGAGATCCGCAAGTACCAGGCGAACCCGGAGAAGTGAGCATCCTCGGTCTGCTCGTGGGCGGGGCTCTCGGCGCCCTGGTCCGTTACCAGGTGGAGGGCCTCATCGCCCCCCGTCAGCAGACCCCGTTCCCGCTGAGCACACTTGTGGTCAACGTCACCGGGTCCCTCCTGCTCGGGCTGGTTGTCGGTCTCGGGGCAACCTCGGGTCTCCCCGACACATGGCTGCTCTGGATTGGCACCGGGTTTCTCGGTGCCTTCACCACGTTCTCCACGTTCACCTACGAGACGGTCAATCTCATCGAGGGCAGGGCCTGGCGCTACGCAGGGTCGAACCTGGCACTGTCAGGGCCGTTGAGCTTCGCCGCCGCCGCTGCCGGCTATCTGATCGGCTCCTGACCGGGCCATCCCCTAGCCACCCCCGCGTCTGGCACCATGTCGACCGTGAAGGCGATGGTCTATGAGAGGTATGGGCCACCGGACGTCCTCGAGATGCGCGAGGTCGCCAAGCCGGTCCCCGGTGAGCACGGAGTCCTCGTCCGGGTGGTGGCGGCCTCGGTCAACCGCTCGGACTGGGAGTGTCTGATCGGCAAACCTCTATATGCCCGGGTGTCAGGTCCACTTCGGCCATCACAGCAGATCCTGGGGACCGACGTCGCCGGTGTGGTCGAGGCGGTTGGCCCCGCCGTGGAGACGTTCCGGCCCGGTGATGAGGTGTTCGCCGACATCATGTATCACGGTGGCGGCGCGTTCGCCGAGTACGTCGTCGTCCCCGAGAAGGGACCGGTCGTCCACAAGCCACCGCAGCTCGACTTCGCCGAGGCCTCGACCCTTCCCCAGGCCGGGGCGATCGCACTCACCTGCAGGGTGTTCCCGAGGCGCTCCGCCGGCGCCGGCCGGGCCTTGGGGAAGCTCGTGATAGAAGTGGGCTGACGACCGGGTTGACGTCGGTCCTCAGTCCTTGTGATCCTCGGCGAGGAGCCGATAGATCTCGCGTCTGGCGTTCTCGAGGATCTCCTTGGCCTTTGCCACCTGTGCGGTGGACCCGGTCCGGGCCACTTGGATGACGGCCGCCCCCACCTGGAAGCCGATGTCACGAAGCTCGAAGAGCTCATCGTGGACCCCGCCGCCGAGCGTCTCCCAGGGTGTGGTCGCCTCGGACTCCACCGCTGCGCGGCCATCGTCGGTCAGGCTGTAGACGTTCTTGCCGTCCTGGCGGTCGGCCCTGACCAGACCTTCGTCCTCGAGCTGCTGAAGCGTCGGATAGACCGAGCCCGGGCTGAGACGCCACACCCCGCTGGTCCGCTTGCTCAGCTCCTGCATTATCTGATAGCCGTGCATGGGCTGCTCGGTGAGGAGCTGGAGGATGGCGATCCTGACCTCGCCACGGCCGACCTTGGGTCCTCCGGCAAAGAAGGGCCCCGGTCCGAATCCGCCACGCATGTATCCCCCCCAACCGCCACGGCCTCCCATCATCATCGCCTTCTGTCTCCACCACCACGGTGGTCTGATCGCGTACGACATCGCATCTCCTTTCGGGACTCGACTATATCACGATATATCGTGACATGTCGGATCAGCTCATCCGTTTCAGGATCCTGGCGACGGTGAGCCAGGTGCGCGAGGTGACCTCCCTGCCGAACTCTCGCTCGACCCAGGTCATGACATCGAGGGTCCCCGGCCCGGTGGTATTGGTGACGGTGAAGATCTCCCGTTCGGTGGCGGCGACCAACTCATATGGGCGGTCGGGCGGCCGGTGGGGGAGCAGGTGATCGAAGGACAGGGGGCGTTTGGCAAAAGTGACCAACAGATATGTCTCGGGTCCATGCACCCGTTCCCCGAAGGGTCTCCCCTTCACGAGACCCTCCAGATCGTCCTTGGTGCGAATGATGGTGGTGGCCTCGAATCCGAGAGTCTCTCGCCACGCGCCCTCCATCTCTGACTCGAGCCCGGCGAGGTCGTCGGTGTCGGTCTCGAACACGACATTCCCACTCGAGATGACGGTCGTCACCTGGCGGAGACCGAGGTCCTCGCACACCGCAACCAGGTTCTCGTTCCTCATGCTCGGATTAGTGGGGGCTATCCCCCGGAGCAAGGCGACGCACACCGGCATGGTCAGGTTCTAGTGCAAACCTCAGGTAGTACGTCGGTCCTGGGCCGACAAACTCTCTCGAGACTGAAGCCCGGCGACTCCAGAGACTCGCCCTACGTCGGGACCAGCACCGCGGTGCCTCCGAGTTCGCCTTTCTCGAGACGGGCCAGTGCCAGGTTCGCCTCCTCGAGCGGATAGAGGTCGACGGTGGTGACGATCGGTATCTCCCCTGCGAGACGAAGGAGCTCGGCGGCGTCATCCCGGGTGTAGTTGGCGACCGACCGGATCTGTCGCTCCAGCCACAGGAGGTCGTAGTCGAATTGGGGCACCCGGTCGAGATGGATGGCATTCACCGCGACCACCCCGCCACGCTCAAGCGACCTCAGGGCGCTGACCACCACCTCCCCGACCGGGGCGAACGTGATCGCGGCGTCGAGGGGCGTCGGTACCGGGTCGTCGTAGGTCCCCGTCCAGGCTGCGCCCAGGGCCAGGGCCCTTCTCTGCTCGTCACGGCTACGGGTGACCACGAAGACCTCACAACCCCAGTGAAGAGCCACCTGGATCGCCAGTGACGCGGAGGCCCCGAAGCCGAAGAGGCCGAGCCTGCCACCCGGTGCGATACCCGACACCCGGAGAGACCGGAACCCGATGATCCCACCGCAGAGCAGCGGGGCGAGGTCGGTGTCCGCCCTCTCGGGGAGTCTGATCGCAAAGGCGGCCTTCACCCCGATCCGGGTCGCGAACCCCCCGTGGATGTCCCAACCGGTGAACCGGGCCGTGGGGCACAGGTTCTCCCTGCCGGTCATACAGAAACGGCATGCTCCACAGGTATGACCCAGCCAGCCGACACCCGCCCGGTCTCCGACCGCCCACCCCGCCATCTCGGAGCCCAACTCCACCACCCGGCCCACCACCTGATGACCGGGGACGATGGGGAGGAGCCGAGCAGGGACGTCGCCCACGACGATCTGGAGGTCGGTGCGGCACACGGCACAGGCGGTCACCTCCAGCACCATCTCGTCCGGGCCGGGACGCGGATCGGGGAGGTCGACCATCCGAAGTGGGTGCTCGGCGATCGGCGCAGCAGTCGACAGAAGGGTCGCCCTCATGACCTGATCTTGGCAGGCAACTGGGCCCGGATCAGGGGGCCCAGCCGGCGAGGAGACCGTCGACCAGCTTGGGGACCCAGTCCTCTTCGGGTTGACGCCATCGACCCATCAGCTTCCTGACGATGACGGGACCTATGATCAGGTCGAGGGCCGTCTCGACGTCGAGGTCGGCTCGCAGCTCGCCCCTCTCGATCGCCTGCCGGATCAGGGTGCCGAGATCGGCCCGACGGGGGATGATCACCGCGGCCGCGTAATGCCGACCGATCTCGGTCCCCGCCGCCACCTCGCCGACGAGCCAGGGGAAGATCGAGCCGGCCACCGACATCGACATGAACGACTCCATCTGACGGAGAACTGCGACCAGCACGGCTCTGATGTCACCCGACGCCGGGAGCTCGAGGCTCCGGCCGATGAGCCCGGCCACCGCATCGACCACGAGGTCGTCTTTCGTCGCCCAGCGTCTGTAGATGGTCGCCTTGCTCACCCCGGCCCGCTCGGCGATGGCGTCGATGGTCACGGGGGCCAGACCCACCTCCTCGATCAGGTCGAAGACGGCGGCGACGATCGCCTCGTCGATGGTGGCGTCGCGGGGACGACCCGGTCTTCTCGTCGGCGAGCTCATGCGGGCGGAGTGGTCACGACTCCCGCGCAGTGACAGCCACGGGTGACTCCTCACGGGGGCGTGCCGGGAGGAACAGCCAGGTGAGG
>JAKEHF010000048.1 GCA_022615295.1 Actinomycetota bacterium
GAACGCCTCGTTTATCTCCACCAGGTGGAGGTCGTCGGGCTCGAGACCGGCCTTCTTCAGGGCCATGAGCAGCGCTTCCGCCGGCCGCTCGTGGAGGGTGGCGTCGAAACCCCCGATCTGGCCATAGGCCAGGATCTCGGCGAGCACGGGGGAGCCGACGGCGTGGGCGGCGTCGGCGTCGGCGACGACCACCGCGGCCGCGCCGTCCGAGATCTGGGAGGCATTACCGGCGGTGATGGTCCCGTCGCTCACGAACGCCGGCGCCAGTCGCGCCAGGGACTCGGGGGTGGAGTCGGCCCGGATCCCCTCGTCTGCGTGGACGACGGTGACAGCCCCCTCGGCGCCTGGCACCTCGACCGGGACGATCTCGTCGCGGAAGCGGCCGTCCTGGGTGGCCGCGGCGGCCCTCTGATGACTGCGCGCCGCCCACTCGTCCTGCTCGGCCCGGCCGATCCCCAGTCGGGTGTTCTTGAGATCGGACGACTCACCCATGGTGCAGTGGTCGAAGGCGCAGAAGAGACCGTCGTGCTGCATGACGTCGACCAGCGTCGTGTCCCCGATCCGGGCGCCCCATCGGATGTCCCTACTGACATAGGGGGCGTTGCTCATGCTCTCCATGCCCCCCGCCATCACGAACTTCGAGTCCCCGAGCCTGATCGACCGGTCGGCGAGACCGATCGCCGACAGCCCGGAGAGACACACCTTGTTGATGGTGACGGAGGGGACAGTCATCCCCACGCCACCCTTGACCGCCGCCTGACGCGCCGTTATCTGACCTTCACCGGCCTGGAGGACGTGGCCGAAGAGGACCTCGTCGATCACCGCGCCTGGCGACCTGGCCATGGCGGCCTCGATCGCCTTGCCACCGAGATCGACAGCCCTCAAAGGACGGAGGGCTCCGTTGTACCTACCGACCGGGGTCCGTGCGATGGCTGTGATGACGCTTGGCTTCAAACCGTTCTCTCGTCGCTGGTGATACAGGGTACGAGGCGCGTGGTCCCACGTCACCACGTAACCTCGGGCGGCCTTGAAGCTCCTCAATCTCGATCATGTGGCCATCGCCGTGTCCGACCTCAACGCCGCCATCGAGGGATACGCCGACCGTTACCACGTGACGCCCCTCTATCGAGAGGTTGTCGCCGAGCAAGGCGTCGAGGAGGCGATGATCCCGGTGGGCGGGTCCTATGTCCAGCTGATCACGCCGCTCCACCCCGAAACCCCGGTCGGTCGTTTCCTGTCCAAGAGGGGTGAGGGTCTGCATCATGTGGCTTACGCGGTGAGCTCGATCGAGGCCGCGTTGGAGCATCTCTCCGCCATCGGCGCCCGTCTCATCGACACCACGCCACGGGTCGGGGGACGGGGGACCAGGATCGCCTTCGTCCACCCCGCCGACCTGACGGGGACACTCGTCGAGCTCGTGGAGCTGCCGGAGTGATCAGGGGTGTCGAGATCAAGGGCGGGGCCGGGGAGTTCGAAGCGGCGGTCATCGCCGTCGTCCTCGACCACATAGCCCGGGAGCGGGAGGCGGCACGTCAGGGCAGGCGGCCGTCCGGGCCCGAGCTCCCCGCCTGGGTCCGGGCCACGGCGCCCCAGACCCCGGCCGATCATCCGGTCACTCATCCCTGACCCCGCGGCGCATCTCTGCCCACTCCTGTGACCTCATCACCAGTGTGGCGAGGAGATACACCCCGATAGTGACCGCGCCGCCGGCGGCCACCGCGAGCGCGGCGGCGGCCGTCGAGAACCCGCCGTCGGCCATCAGATCGACCACGAACCGGCCCGCCACGGCGGCGACGGATGCGGCGACCAGAGCCCGGGTCATCGACCTGGCCACGGCGCCGATCTGGGACCGGCCGGTGTCACTCCGCCACGCATAGAGCATGGTCAGGGCGTAGACGACCATTACCACTGTGGAGGCGGCGGCCATCCCCTCGACGCCCCAGCGGTCACGGAACACCAGCCACACCGGCACCGCAACCAGGGTGTACACGGTCCCGATCCCCACCGGCATCCACATCCGTCGTCGTGCATAGAAGTGGCGGGCCATGATCTGATGCAGACCCCATGCCGGTATCGACGCCGCGTACAGGGCGAGGAGAGCGGCGACAAGCGCGGCGTCGGTGGTGGTGAATCTGCCGTAGCCGAAGAGAACCCTCACCAGGGGAACGGCCACCGCCACCGTGACGGCCGCGGCGAGTGATCCGAGAAAGACCGATGTCCTGGCGGCACGGGCCGTGGTCCGGGCCAGCGCCACCTGGTCCTCCCGCGCCGCCAGTCTCGCCAGGAAGGGGAAGGCGGCGACCCCCGCGGCCTGTGCGATCACACCCACCGGGACCATGTTGAGCTGCCGGGCGAAGGAGAGAGCCGAGGTGGCTCCCTCGTTGACCTGGCCGAAGATCCTCACGAACTGCTCGTCGAGCACGGCGATCGACTGTCCGATCATCAACGGGAAGGCGAGCATCAGGTACTCGCCGAGGGCGGGCTCGCGCCAAGACGTGGCTCGGAACCAGGTGCCGGTGCGACGCGCCCCGTACCACTGGAGTCCAAAGTTGCCGATGGCCGAACCGGCCACGGCTCCCCAGAGGAATCCCTCGGGTCCGGGATCGCCCAGCCATGACGCCGTCACCCCCCCGGCGATGATCCCCAGGTTGTAGAGCACCGGGGCCATGGCGGGGAGGACGAAGCGACGGTGCGTGTACTGGACCGCCATGAGCAGGGCCCCCGCCACCAGGAAGACCTGTGCCGGTAGGACGAGACGGGTGAGGCTGACCAGGCGTTCGTGGTCGGCGACCACCTCTGGGAACACCAAGGTGACCAGAGGGTCGGCGAAGACCCACATCAGGATGGTGAGTCCGACGATCCCCAAGCCGACCAGCCGGAATACAGCTGTGAAGGAACGGTCGGCGGCCTCGGTGTCGCCCCGCTCCAGATGCCGGCTGAGGACGGGGATGAGGGTGATGGTGAGATAGGCACCGGCAAGGAGATAGTTGAGGAAGTCGGGTATGGCGAAGGCCTGCCGGTAGAGGTCGCCCTCGGTGTTGACGCCGATCAGGGTCGCCAACAGCACCTCCCGCCCCAGACCGAGGAGACGGGAGAGAAGGACGCTCGCCGAGATCACCAGGGCGGCGCCCCCGAGACGTAGTGGCCGGCTCATCCGATGTGGGCGGCGAGCTCGTCGACGACAGTCTCCGGCACCTCCAGGTCGCCGTAGCCGACACCGAGGCCGATGCCTGGCTTGTATGACCCGTGATAGTCGCTCCCTCCCGTGGGGACGAGACCGAATCGTCTCGCCAGGTCGATGTATCCCTCCCGCTCGTGACGGTGATAGGCGGCATAGATCGCCTCGAGACCGATCAAACCGTAACCCCTGAGCTCTTCGAGCTGTCGCGCCATGTCCTCCGCCCGGTTGATCCCCAGGGTATGGGGATGGGCCAGGATGGGCACGGCACCCGACTCGCGAGCCAGACCGATCGCCTCGGCGGGTGCCAGCCGGGGTCGAGTGGAGTATCCGGGCCGGCCCCGCGCCAGCCAGATATCGAATGCGGTGGAGATGTCGGGGACGTAGCCTTTGGCGACCATCACCGCCGCTATGTGTGGGCGCCCCACACTGCCCCCACCGGCCTCCTCCATCAGGTCCTCAGCGGTCACCACGAGGTCGTGCTGGCGGAGGTTGTCGAGGATCCTCGTGTTTCGCTCGTCACGCTGCAGACGGAGCCACTCCAGTCGGTCCTGGAGAGGGCCCGGCCCCGGCTCCAGCCAGAGGACCAGGAGATGCATCCCACCTTCGTACTCGAGTGACAGCTCGACGCCGGGGATGAGATCGAGACCGGTCGCCTGGGCTGCCCGTCGGGCCTCTTCCCAGCCCTCCTGGGTGTCGTGATCGGTCAGGGCCAGGGTGCCGACACCGGCCTCGCCGGCCAGCTCGACGAGTCGTGTGGGTGTCGCCGACCCGTCAGACGCGGTCGAGTGGACATGGAGGTCTACGCCCATGGCACCGCCATCTTGACGGCGCCCACCGTCACGAATCGGAAACTTCGATGGTCACCGTCTCGATGTAGACCGTTTCCAGTGGAAGGCTCTCCTCGGCGGTCCCCGAAGATACCGTCGTGGGGATCTCGGCGATCCGGTCGAGCGCCTCCTCACCGTCGACCACCCTCCCCAGCACGTTGAAGGCGTTGGTCAGGAAGCGCCCCGACTCGCCGACGACGATGAAGAACTGGGAGCCGGTGGTGCGCGCCCCCCGGTTGGCCATGGCCACCACCCCCTCCTCGTAGACGAAGTCCCCTTCGGGGTGCTCGTCGGCTATCACGTAACCCGGACCCCCGGACCCGTCGGCCAGGGGGTCACCCGCCTGGATCACGAAGCCGGCAGCGACCCGATGAAACACCTGGCCGTCGTAGAACCCCTCCCTCGCCAGGAACACGAAGGAAGAGACCGTCTCCGGCGAGTCCTCCAGCGCCAGCTCGATCACGATGTCGCCGCACGAGGTGGCCAGGGTGGCGGTCACCGTCGAGGCCGCCGTCAGATCGGGCTGGGGGACCGGCTCATCGAAGGTCTCGACCGTGACCGGTGGCGGTTGCTCCGCCCCACAGGCCGTGGTCTGCTCCCGGAAGACCTCGTAGCTCCCCGACCGGTCGGGCTCCTCACCCGCAAGGTTCACCAGGAGCACGATCCCGATCACCACCAAGCCGAACACCAGGGCGGTGATGATGCGCCGACCCAGCTCGCGGCGGTGGCCGCGCTTGCGCTCGGCCTCCCTCTTGGCGGCGCGCTGCTCCTTCTGACGCTGACGGCGGTCGGTCACGAGCGGCGACTTTAGGTTTCCCGGTGTTCGTAAAGGTCACCCAAACGCTCCAAACTGTGTGGTCACATGCCCATCGTCGTCCAGAAGTACGGCGGCACCTCCGTCGCAGACCCGGATCGGATCAAAGCCGTCGCCGATCGGATCGCCGCCGGCCATGCCGCAGGGAACCAATTGGTCGTTGTGGTGTCGGCCATGGGCGACACCACCGATGAGCTTCTCGACCTGGCATCCCGGGTGAGCGTGTCCCCGCCCCAACGCGAGCTCGACATGCTCCTCACCGCCGGGGAGCGGATCTCGATGGCGTTGCTCGCCATGGCACTCAGCGAGCGTGGTGTCCCCGCAGTCAGCTACACCGGATCCCAGGCGGGCATCCTCACCGACTCCACCCATGGCGAGGCCCGGATCACAAGGATCACCGGGGAGAGGGTCCGTGAGTCACTCGAGGAGGGGAAGGTGGTCATCGTCGCCGGGTTCCAGGGCGTCGATCCCGAGTCGAAGGAGATCACCACTCTGGGTCGCGGGGGCTCCGACGCCACGGCGGTGGCCCTGGCCGCGGCGCTGGGGGCGGACAGCGTCGAGATCTACACCGACGTCGAGGGGGTGTTCACCGCCGACCCCCGCATCGTCGCCGACGCCCGCAAGCTCGACGAGGTCCCCTACGACGAGATGCTCGAGTTGTCGGCGGGGGGCGCCGGAGTGCTGATGACCCGCTCCGTCGAGTTCGGGAGGAGATTCGACGTCCCCATCAACGTCAGGTCGTCGTTCTCGGAGGACGTCGGCACCTGGGTCCGCGAAGCCTCCATGGAGCAGGCCATCGTCAGCGGAATCGCCCACGACCGTTCCGAGGCCAAGGTCACCGTCAACCGGGTCCCCGACCGTCCCGGTGTCGCCGCCGCCCTCTTCGGGCCACTGGCCAGAGCGGGAGTCAACGTCGACATGATCGTCCAGAACGTATCCCACGCCGGGACAACGGACATCTCCTTCACCGTGCCGCGGGCCAACGTCGACGACGCCGAGCGGATCGCCAAACAGGTCTCGGACGGCATCGGCGCCGGGTCGGTCGACGTCGACCCTGACATCGCCAAGGTCTCCGTCGTCGGCGCCGGGATGAAGTCACAACCCGGCGTTGCTGCCAGGATGTTCGAGACACTCGCTGAAGCAGGGATAAACATCGAGATGATCTCCACCTCGGCAATACGTATCTCGTGTGTGGTCCGGGCCGACCAGATCGAGGAGGCGGTCAGGGTTCTCCACGATGCTTTCGACCCGCCGGTGATCACCGAGGAGCCCGCGCCATGACCATGGTGGCCGTGGTCGGGGCCACC
>JAKEHF010000236.1 GCA_022615295.1 Actinomycetota bacterium
ACGTCGTCGAAGGACACCAGACCGCTCTCGACACCGGGGATGGTGGCTGCCACCGCCTGCTGCTCCCACTCCTCCTCGGAGGCCCGGCTCACCTCCTCGGCGAGACCCTGATACTCCTGGGTGGTGGCGGTGATGTACTCCTCGGAGGTGTACTCCTCGATCTCACCGCTGCCGTTTGCCATGGCCTCCCAGTCGACGTCGGTCGTGGCGTCTTCAGCCTCGTCATCCTCGTCGAGGACGCCGGGGAGGGGGACGATCTCGGCGCCCTGCTCGACCGTCTCCTCGGTGGGCTCCTCCCAGGGACGGTTGAAGCCGCGGCGTCGTTTGGGTCTCTCGTCGCTCATCAGACCTCTGCCAGCTCCTCTTCCTTCCTCGCCAACAGGGAGTCGATCCTCGCGATGAACCGATCGGTGAGCTTTTGCAGCTCGTCCTCGCCCCGTCGTATCTCGTCGTCGGAGATGTCGCCGTGGAGCGCCTCCATGTCGGTCTTCGAGTGCCTCCTCACGTTGCGCACCGCCACCCGGCCTTCCTCCGCCATATGTCGGACCAGCTTGATCAGGTCCTTGCGTCGCTCTTCGGTGAGCGGTGGGAAGACGATACGTATCAGAGAGCCGTCGTTGCTCGGATTGAGACCGAGATCCGATGTCTGGATGGCCCGCTCGATGTTCCCCAACGCCGACCTGTCATAGGGCTGGACGACGAGCATTCTCGGCTCGGGGACGGCGATCGAGGCGAGTTGTTGGAGACTTGTGGGGCTTCCGTAGTAGTCGACCTGGATCCGTTGCAGGAGCTGGGGGTTGGCCCTCCCGCTACGCACCGTGGCGAACTCGTTGGCTACGTGCTCGGCGGCCATATCCATCTTGTGCTCGGCCTCGGCCAGGAGCTCGCCGATCATCGCTCCTCCTCGTCAGTGGACCACCGTGCCCAACCGGTCGCCGCGCACGGCCCGGACGATGTTGCCCGCCTCGGTCATGTCGAAGACGTGGATCGGAACCTGGTGCTCCTTGCACATGGTAACGGCGGTGGTATCCATGACCTGGAGTTCACCCGAGATGAACTCCATGTAGGACAGCTCGTCGAGCTTTTTCGCCTGGGCATGGGTCGCCGGGTCCTTGTCGTAGATCCCGTCCACCTTGGACGCCTTGAGCAGCACGTCGGCGTTCATCTCGATCGCCCGCAATGCCGCGGTGGTGTCGGTGGTGAAAAAGGGGCTGCCGGTGCCGGCGGCGAAGATGACGACCCGGCCCTTCTCGAGGTGACGTATCGCCCTCAGCCTTATGTAGGGCTCGGCGAGCTCCTGCATCGTGATGGCGCTCTGGACCCGGGTGGTGACCCCCTCCTTCTCGAGGGCGTCGCGGAGAGCCAATGCGTTTATGACCGTCGCCAGCATCCCCATGTAGTCGGCGGTCGCCGCATCCATCCCCTTGGCTGCCTGGGAGACACCCCGGAAGATGTTGCCCCCACCAACGACGATGGCCACCTGTACCCCTTCACCCTGGGCCTTGGCGATCTCGTCGGCCACCCTTTGCACGGTGGCAGGGTCGATCCCGTAGCCGACGGCGGGATCGGCGAAGGCCTCCCCCGACAGCTTGAGGAGGACCCTCCGCGGTCTGTCAGACAAAGTCCCTCCTAGGAACCAACGGCGACCCGGGCGATGCGACGCACCGAGATGTTCTCACCCATCTTGGACGCCAACGCCCCCACCATGTCGCCCACAGTGCCCTCGAATATCTCGGGATTCACGAATGTCTGGTCGTAGAGGACGTTCTCCGCGTACCAGCTCTCCATCTTGCCGGCGACGATCCGCTCAACGACCTCGGGCGGCTTGCCATCCCCGTCCGCCTGACGTCTGAAGAGGTCCCTCTCCTTCTCGGCTTCGGTGGTGTCGACCTGGTCCCGGGTGATCCAGCGCGGGTCGGCCCAGCTGCAGTGGAGGGCGATGCTGTTGGCAGCGCGGACGAACTCCTCGCTCTTGGCGACGAAGTCGGTCTCGCAGACGAGCTCGACGAGCACCCCGAGCACGGGACGGTTGTTCTGGGTGTGGACATAGCTGCCCACCACCCCTTCGTTGGCCTCACGGTCGGTGCGCTTGGCCATCTTGGCCTGACCCCGCTCCCGCAACAGCTCGAACGCCTTCTCCATGTCGCCCCCGGCGTCGGCCAAAGCGCGCTTGGCGTCCATCATCCCGACACCCGCCTCCTGACGCAGCCGTTGCACGTCCTTGGCGTCGAACCCGGCCATCAGGCCTCCTCGCCCCCCTCGTTCTTGGCGGCCCGTTTCTTCGAGGCGATCTCCTTGCCCTCGATGATGGCTTCGGCGATGGCGTTGGCGATGAGGTCGGCGGCCCTGATGGCGTCGTCGTTGCCAGGGATCACATAGTCGACCAGGTCCGGGTCCGAGTTGGAGTCGACGAGGGCGATCACGGGGATGCCGAGACGGTCCGCCTCTTTGATCGCAGTCGCCTCCGTGTTCACGTCGACCACGAAGACGGCCTCGGGGAGCTTTTGCATGTCGGCCATTCCGCCGAGGTTGTACTCGAGCTTGGAGAGCTCGCGACGGAGCTGGAGACGCTCCTTCTTGGGGAGAGCGTTCATCTCCCCGGTGTCCTCGAGCCGTCGCAGCTCCCTCATGTAGAAGACACGCTTCTGGATGGTGCGGAAGTTGGTGAGCATCCCGCCCAGCCATCGGAGGTTGACATACGGTTGACCGGCGCGCTGCGCCGCACCGGCGACGGCAGTCTGGGCCTGCTTCTTGGTCCCCACAAAGAGGACCGACCCACCTTCGGTGGCGATCTCCTTGGCGAATCTCTGCGCCACCCCCACCTGGGCCACCGTCTGACGGAGATCGAGGATGTGGATCCCGTTGCGCTCCCCGTATATGAAGGGGCGCATCTTCGGGTTCCATCTCCGGGTCTGATGCCCGAAGTGGACACCGGCCTCGAGGAGCTGTTTCATCGTGACTTCGGCCACGGATGTCCTTTCTGGTTGTTGCCTCCGCCCACCGGGCCCGAGCCCTACCCCGTCAGGGGTGACCCTCATCCGAGACGCGCTCGACCAGCGAGGGTCGGCGGACGTGTGTGATGAAGGGATTGTACGGGGGACCCCAACCCTGGGCAATCCGGTGCCACACTCGTGGTCGTGGTCAAGGAACCGGTCACCAACGCGGTTCGGGCGATGCGGGCCGCCGACATCCGATACGAGCCGTTCGTTTATGACTACGAGCGTCATCCGGGGGCACTCGGCGCCGCCGAGGCCATCGGTGTCGACCCCCACCTCACCGTGAAGACGATCGTCCTCGAGACATCGGAGGGCGAGGGGGTGATCGTCCTGATGAATGGCGACCATGAGATCTCGACGAAGAACCTGGCCCGTCTGCTCGGTGTCAAGAGTGTCCATCCGGCGAGTCTGCAGCGTGGGCGACGATGGACCGGCTATGAGTTCGGGGGAACCTCGCCTTTCGGGACCCGTCAGAAGCTCAGGACCTTCATCAACGCCGAGATCGCGGGGATGGACCGTGTCTACGTCAACGCCGGGAGGCGGGGGTTTGTGGTCGGTTTGGCCGTCTCAGACTTGATCCGGGCCCTCTCTCCCGAGCCCGCCGACCTCGCCGTCTAGGAGATGAGCCTCACCCTGCACCCTCGCCTCCGGCCACAGTGAGCCCAGTTCGGGGTCGAGGATTCCGAACACCTCTCCCAGCAGATTCACCATCTCCTCCTCACTGTGGAGAACCGAGCGTTCCACCCGATCGGGGTGCTCTACGGTGTGGATCGAGTTGCGGAGCCCTTCTCGTCGATCCGCGGTGTGGATCAACGCAACGAGATTCCGTCTCAGACCCGAGTCCGGACTGGTACGGAGGTAGTCACATCTGTCCTGGAGGAGTTTCTGGTCGGCGGGCTCGACACGGAAGTCGAACCCCTCCCCGGACTGGTTCTGATAACGCCACCATCCGTCCTCGACGACATCCAACCGTGAGCGAAAGCCATCCTGCAAGATCTCGCCGACCTCCAGCTTCACCGGCTCCCGGAGCCCGTTGCCAAAGCCGACGTCGGCAAGCCATGCCTCGTTGACCAGGAGGAGGAGATGGTTCCCCACAGCCGACTCCCCCCGATGCGAGCGGCCGACGCCACCGGCGAGCCGGGTCACATCGAATCCGATCGTCTCCAAAGCCCAACCGAGGAGACCATTCATCTCATAACACCAGCCACCGCGACGGCGGTCGACGACCTTGTCGAAGATCCGCTCCAGGTCGAAGTCAACCGTCCGGCCCAGCAGGACGTCGAGGTTCTCGAAGGGGATGCTGGTGACGTGCCCCCGATGGAGATCCCGCAAGGTCTCGAGGTCGGGTCGCGGTATCCCTTCGAATCCGACGCGATCGAGGTAGCCCTGGAGATTCACCTCAGCCCCAGGCGGGGTCACCTAGCCGGTTGCGGAGCGACATCATCGTCTTGGCGTGGATCTGACAGACCCGGGACTCGGTCACACCGAGCACCTCCCCGATCTCGGCCAGGGTCATCCCCTCGTAGTAGTAGAGGGTGACCACCAGACGCTCCCTCTGGGGGAGTCGGTTGATGGCGTCGACGAGACCCCGCCTCGTCTCCTCGGCTTGGAACGCCATCTCCGGTGAGATACCGCCCGGGTCGGCGATCATCTCGCCCATTGACGTCTGTGAGTCGCTCGATACCAGCTCGTCCAACGCCGCCATGCCCGACCGTCCAATCTCGGCCAGGGAGTCCCTCAACTCGTCGATCGCCATGTCGACGTGGCTGGCCAGCTCCTCCTCGGTCGGTGTCCGCTGCAGCCTGTGCTCCAGCTCGGCCATCCCGGTCTCGATCCGTCTCGCCCTCGACCGGACGGAGCGGGGCACCCAGTCGAGCGCCCTCAACTCGTCGAGGATGGCACCCTTGATCCGGTTGATGGCATAGGTCTCGAACTTGAACCCGCGATCGGGCTCGAACTTGTCGATGGCATCGATGAGACCGAACAGGCCATAGCTGGCGAGGTCGTTCTGGTCCACCGAGCGGGGCAGACCGGCGCCCACCCGTCCTGCTACATACTTGACGAGGGGCGAGTAATGGAGGATGAGGCGTTCCCTGATGTCGGGCTCGCCCTTGGCCTTGAACAGCTCCCACAGAGCCTCGACCTGAGTCCTCTCAGGCTCTTGGGTGGCTTCGCTCATAGGTGTCCCTCAGATGACGACGGGTCACGGCAGTGTAGATCTGGGTGGTGGCGAGATCGGTGTGCCCCAGCAGGTCCTGGACCGTCCGCAGGTCCGCCCCACCCTCCAGGAGATGGGTGGCAAAGCTGTGACGCAGGGCATGAGGGAAGGTGGCGAGACGACGGGCCACGACCCTGCGCACCCCCCTGGCGTCGAGACGCCCGCCACGCGCCCCCACCCAGAGCCAGCGACCGGCCTCACTCCCGGCCAGTGCCGGGCGGGCCCGTCTCAGGTAGTGGCCGAGAGCCTGCTGCGCCGGGCGGCCCAGGGGCACCACCCGCATCTTGCCCCCCTTGCCCACCACCCGCACCGTGTCACCACCCACGTCGTCGATGGTCATGCCAACGAGCTCGGAGACACGGAGACCGGCTGCGTACAGCGTCTCGATCAGCGCCCGGTCCCGGGCTCCGATCGGGTCGTCGTCGTCCACCATGACGATCGCCGTGATCAGGGATCGTGAGGGCAGGGAATGGGGCAAGGGGCGGTCGAGCCTGGGACGTCGCACCCCGTCGAATGGGTTGATGTCCCAGACACCCCTCTTGACCCCGTCGGCATAGAAGGTGCGGACCGCCGACCCCTTGCGGGTCAGCGACCGCTTCCCGTAGCCCCGGGTGTCGAGAAACGCGAGAAAACGTCTCGCCATCGCCCGGTCTACGTCGCCGAGACTCCTAGCCCCGACCCGATCGCAATAGTCGAAGAACTGTGACAGGTCACGACGATAGGCGGCGATCGTGTGTGCCGAGAGACGTCGTTGGTTCTCCAGCTTGGAGAGATAGCTATGGATCTCGGCGACGGCCCAGGGGGGCGGCTCGGGAACTCTCACCCCCTCGATGCTATTGCCGCCCGCCCCTGGCGGGGGTCACCTGGGCACGATCATGTCGCCCACCCTGCCCACGACTCCCTCGAGCTCGAGACGTCCCACCTCGACCAGGGTCTCGGCGAGCGTGAGACCCCAGGTGATCGCCAGGGTCTCTATGTCGCATCCGGTCTCGGGGATATGCCGACCATTGGGCGCAGCCGCCCGCCGGGGCCCGATCACCAGCTCCAGCTCGCTGACCAGGTCCTCGGCGCCCAGCACGGGGTGGGCGCCGTCCTTGATGAGACGGTTGCAGCCTACCGAGGCGACCCGGTCGACGTCGCCGGGCACGACGAAGACGGGGCGCCCGATCTCGGCGGCCAGCCGGGCGGTGATCAGCGCTCCGCCCCGCTCCGCGGCCTCGACGACCACCACCGCGGCCGCCATGGCGGCGATGATCCGGTTCCGCTCCGGGAATCGCCACTTGTCCGGTGGTGTCCCCGGCGGATACTCGGAGAGTATTGCGCCACCACTCGCCAGGATCTGGTCGTACAACGACCGATTCTCGACCGGGTAGCAGACGTCGACACCGGAGCCGAGCACCGCAGCGGCGTGACCTCCCGCGGCCAGACAGCCATGATGAGCTGCGGCGTCGATGCCCCGGGCCAGACCACTGATCGTGCTCCAGCCGGCCTCGGCGATGGCGGCTCCGAAGGCACGGCCCAGACCCAGACCGTATCCGGTGCATCGTCTCGTCCCCACCACGGCGACACCGGGGCCGGTGGCCGTGGTCCCCATGAGGTGGACCCGGGGCGAGGCCTCGAGATCACAAAGCCCGGCCGGGTAGTCCACGTCATCGGGGCCGAGTCGTCTGATCACCACACTCCGCGCAGGGCCATCGCCTCGGCGAGATGCTCCTCACCGATCCTCTCCACCCGGGCGAGGTTGGCGATGGTCCGGGCCAGACCGGCGAGACGGACCGCGCCACGGGCGGTCACCAGCCCCTTGTCGAGGGCGTCGAGGAGGACACGCCGCGCTTCCCCGCCGATCCGTCCCCCATCGCTCTCCGCCCCGAACCGGACCGCCTCCATGACACGTGCGGCGACCGTCGTCGAGGACTCCCCGACCAGCTCGCCCAGGCTCAGCTTCTCCACCCGACCCACCTTCACGACCAGGTCCATCCGGTCGAGCAACGGGCCGGAGACCCGCTGTCGGAAACGGGCGACCACGGAGGGTCGGCAGACACACGGCCGGCGATGATCGCCGTCGTAACCGCAGGGACACGGGTTGGTGGCAGCCACCAGGTGGAACCGGGACGGGAAACGCACCGTGGACCCCCTCCTGGCGACGGTGACGTAGCCGTCCTCGAGTGGCTGGCGCAGGCTGTCGAGGTTTGCCCGGGGAAACTCGGCAAGCTCGTCGAGAAAGAGTACCCCGCGGTGGGCGAGAGAGACCTCGCCGGGGACGGGAACCCCCGAGCCACCGCCGACCAGTGCGGCCCGTGACGCGGTGTGATGTGGGGAGCGGAAGGGTCGTACCGGCTCGGGGTCGCGGCGCAGCCCTGCGGCGCTGTGGATCAGGGCAACCTCCACGGCCTCCTCGTCGCCGAGAGGGGGAAGGATGCCCGGTAGACGGCGAGCCAGCATCGTCTTGCCCCCACCGGGGGGACCGTAGAGGAGCAGATGGTGTCCGCCCGCCGCAGCCACCTCGAGCGCCCGCCGGGCCAGGGGCTGGCCCTCCACATCGGCGAGGTCGGGGACCGTGGTTTGGCTGGCGGGCGGCTCGGCCCGCACCGGCGCCCTATCGTCGTATCGCAGCAGGTCGACCGCTTCGGCGAGGCTGGCCACTCCGTACACCACCGATCCGGGGACGACCGCGGCCCGGGGTGCCACGTCGCTTGCGACGAGACAAGGGATCCTCCTCCTCGCGGAGAGCACCGCCGCTCCCAGGCTGGAGTAGCCGGCGCGCACCGACCCGTCGAGGGCCAGCTCGCCAACCGACACCGCCGGCCTCGGGCCCGGGATCTCTCCCGACGCAGCCAGAACCCCGATGGCGATGGGCAGGTCGAAGTCGGTGCCCGCCTTGGGGAGGTCGGCCGGAGCGAGGTTCACCGTCACCGTCCGGTTGGGGAATTGGATCCCGGTCGAGGCGATGGCCGCCCTCACCCGGTCCTTGGCCTCACGGACCGCGGTGTCTCCCAGACCACTCAGCCTGAAGACCTCCTGCTGACGGCCCACATGCACCTGGACCTCGACAGGGCGGGCCTCCCCACCCACCAGGGTCACCGAAGTGATCGCGGCGTACATGCCACGAACATATGGCGACGGCACATGCCGGACTAGAGGTCCGTCAGCGCCCTTTCCATGACGGGGCTCGCTTCTCGACGAAGGCGGCCATCCCCTCCGTGGCGTCCTCGGTTCCCAGGAGGATCGACTGTGATTGGCCCTCCCAGGTCACCGACTCGGCGAAGCTCGACTCGAACGAGGAGTCGAGGGCCTGTTTGACGAAGCCCTGGGCGAGGGGCGCTCCGAGGAGGATGGCCTGAGCCACCTCCATCACCCGTTCCTCGAGTCTCTGCGGATCGACGATCTCGAGGGCCAGGCCGATGGCAAGCGCCTCGTCGGCCTCGACGATCCTCCCGGTCAGGGCCAGCTCCTTGGCCCTCTGCAACCCGACCACCCTGGGGAGGAGCCAGGTCCCCCCGAAGTCGAGTGTGAGGCCACGACGCACGAAGATCTCGGAGAAGCGCGCCCGGGTGGTGGCGACGACGACATCACAACCGAGGGCCAGGTTCATCCCCGCCCCCACCGCCACCCCGTCGACGGCGGCGATGGTCGGCTTGGAGAGACGGTGCAGGGTCATGGCGACGTCGCCGACCTCCTTCATCCGTCGATGACGGGCGGCCTGCGTGGAGAGAAGGTCGACACGTGAAGGATCGAGGTCGGCCCCGGCGCAGAACTCGCCACCGGCGCCCGTGATTATGAGCACCCTGGCCGACGAGGCCTCGAACCTTCGAAACGCCTCCCCGAGTTCGGGCCAGCCGTCGAAGGGAATGGCGTTCTTGCGGTCGGGCCGGTCGATCACGAGCCGCCACACCTCGTCGTTCTCTTCGAGACGCAGCCAGCTCATCGTGTGAATGTAGACCGGGGCGGACCTCGGTTACCGTCTCGGCGTGGGTTTCAACCCGTTTCGGAGACAGGACAAGACCACCTTCGACATCGTCATGGTGGTGGTGGCGGTGGCGGTGGTGATCGGACTGCTGGTATGGGCGGTCATTCCCAGGTGACGGTCACTCCCATCCAGCCCTATCAGGCGCGGAAGGACTATCTGTGTCCGGGTTGTCAAGGCATCATCCCCAAAGGGACCTTCCATCTCGTGGTCGTCCCTGACGAGACCCCAGACCTGCGTCGTCACTGGCATCGCGGGTGCTGGTACAAGGACCAACGACGGCGGTTTGGCAGCGGCACCCCGGTCGATCGGGCTTAGGGTGGGTCGTGGCTCCTGGTGACGTAGACCCGTCCTAGCGGGCTGGTCCACTGGTATCTGCCTGGTCCGAGTCTGGTGATCGTCCAGCCATTGTGTCTTCTTCTGTGGTCCCTGCGACAGAGGGGCTCCAGGTTGTGGGGGTGGGTGGGTCCACCTTGGGACCAGGTTTGGCGGTGGTCGAGATCACAGTCTCCGGCGGGCATCCGGCATCCGGGGAACACACAGGTTGGGTTCTCAGCCCTGACCTGTCTGGTCTGAGTGGCGGTGGGTCTTCTTCGGGTGATCCCGGTCCAGATGATCTCATCATGATCGGTCACGGTGACCGTATGTGGGGCCTTCTCCTGCTCCTCGACCACCCGACGGGTGACATCGGCCACCAGAGGTCCATACCCTGCCAGCTCACCGGGCTTGTCGTCGAGTCCAAGAAGGGTGGTGAGCTCGACGTGGATGTCCACCGACCCCTGTCGCCGACCGGTTTGGTCCTTCCCGAGGAGAAGGTCGAGATAGACGTCGGCACGGATCTGGTCCATGCTCCGTGGGTCGTCCTTCTGCTTGGCGGCCCTGGCGAGACGGTTGATCCGGGACATGATGCTTTGCGTAGCCGGGGCGGGGAGATCGGTGGCGTATATACACCCGGTCCCTGCAGGAGTCCGATCAGAGACCACCCTGCGGTCACAGAGAGCCTGTTCGTAGCGTCTGACCGCCGACTCTGGGTCGGTGGTCATACATAGCCGGGAGAGACGTACCCGGAGTTGACCGGTGGTCAGGGTCTGTGCCGCGGGCAGGATGCCGTCGACCACCTCTTCGCATTCGACGGGGCTGAGATGACGGGTCTCCTCGACGATGACTCTGGCCCGGGCCAGGTCGATCAGACCGGCATCCAAGGCCTCCCACAGCCGGGGAAGACGACAGATGCGGTGGGCGAGATCCAACTGGGTCGCTGCCGCGTTTGGGGTGAGATGAAGCGCCGCCTGGATCTCGGAAGCCGTCAGATCCTCGATGTCGGAGGTCCAGAACACCTCCAGATTGTCCGGATTCTCCGACTCATACCGGTGTAGCGACTCCATGTCCGCCAACAGCTGAGCCTGGACATGGGCCAGCATCCGAGCCCGGGCCACCATCAACACCACCCGGTCCGGACCATCCAGCCGATCCCTCTCGATCGTCGCCAGAGCCTCCGCCAGTTCCCCACCCGGGGTCATCCCGGAAAGACCCTCAGGCAGCCGCTCCCAACTCTCATCAGGCAACAACGACAAACCCTGAATGCTCCCATCCAACATACCCGCCACCCTAAGCGACCCCAGGGACAGAATTCAGCCAACCAGGCCTAGAACGCGAAAACATTCTCTAATCCGCAAATGCCCAGGTGAGCCATGGTTTCTCGGATGGATCTAGGTCACGTGGCGGCGATCCGCCGGGGCGCGATCAGCGCGCTGGCTCAATCACCAGCCGGTCGAGGACACCCCAGACAGCAGCCACGTCATCGGGATCGGCGTCTCGTCCAAGCGCAACCCGGCCGTAGAAGTAGCGGTCCTGGTCGGTGAACGACATCCAGTGGATCGCTCTCACGTCGTTACGTTCTCCAGGGTCCACGCAGTCGTAGATCTCGTTGTCGGTGGATCCTGGCGTCGGTCCGAAGTTGTCGGGTCGTGACTCCCAGCCGGAAGGTGTGGCGTCGCCACCACGCTCCTGGACCGTCAAGAACACGTCGGTGGGCCCCAAGTCATGCAAGGCGTGCGTGGGGACCTGGGCGCAGTTGGGACCGCCAGGCCTGAGGGGGAAGCTCCCCAGGGAGAAGACCTCACGTGGATTGGACACGGCCGGAGTCAGATCCTCCTCGGCGAGGTACCAGTCAGCCGGATAGGTGAGGACGATGTTGAGGTCGCTGATCCTCGTCTCCACCGATTGGCCCCGCGTCTCGTCGTCGGAAGAGCCACTTGTCGTCGATGCGACATCGCTCCGCTCGTTGGTACCAGCGGTCGAGCACGCCACCACCGCCAAGGCCGCAGCGGCTGCCAGGAATCCTCGAACCATTCTCACCAGAAGAGACGTCTGTTGGCGGTGACTGGTTCGCTCCCCTTGATACCTGATCCGGAAGAACTCCGGCGGGCAGCCGCCAGGAAGGCCGACCTCGGTGTTTCATGCGGCCCTCAGCCCTCCATGCCAGGCCCCCCGTCG
>JAKEHF010000237.1 GCA_022615295.1 Actinomycetota bacterium
GAGGACCAGCTCGAGGATGACCACAAGCTAAGGGCAGCCAGCTACCCGGTGATGAAGCTGGTCGACGACGAGCTGAGGCTGGTCGAGGTTCCCGCGCTGAACGGTCTGAATGCCCGGCTCCGTGACGACTTCATCGAGGATTGCGCCGGGGGGATAGCCCGCTGGAACCGTGAGATCGCCAGTCAGGGGATCGACTTCGAGATCGCACTCCCCCATGTCGCCTTCAACCGGTCGATCGGAGAGTTCGCCGAGCTGTCGGTCTCACCGGCTGGGGAGGTGATCACGCCGGAGGAGTTCGAGGCGAATCGTCACCGATGGCTGCCCACCACCGACGACCGGACCTACATCGAGAGCATCATGAGGCCCCATTTCGACCGGGGTGTGTTCGCCCCGTGGATCGCTCCCCCGACAAAAGGCATCGATCAGAAGCCGACGGACTTCGAGTACGTCAAGCTCCCCTGAGCCCGCCTAGGACAGCCGGACGTCTCCGAGGTCGCCGGCAGGTGTGAAGCCGAGCACGTTGCCGTAGAAGACCAGCTCCGACTCCAGACTGTTCACGATGGTCTCGGCCTTGCGGAAGCCATGATCCTCCCCTTCATACATGATCAGGGCGTGGGGGACACCATTGGCGGCCAGAGCGGCGGCGATCACCTCGGCCTGCTCCGGAGGGACCACCTTGTCCTCGAGACCCTGGAACAGGATGACGGGGACCGTGATCCTGTCTGCCGAGTAGAGCGGAGACCGTCTGCGAATCTCGGTGGGGTCGGTCCCGGTGAGCCGGTCGCAGTACCTCGACTCGAACTTGTGGGTGTGCTCGTTGAGGAGGGCGATGTCGGCCACCCCGTAGTACGAGGCGCCGGCGGCGAAGGCGTCGGTGAATGCGAGTGCAGCCAGCGTGGTGTATCCGCCCGCGCTGCCCCCCGTGATGAGGAGCCGGTCGGGGTCGACCTCACCGATGTCGGCCAGATGGCGGGCAGCGGCGACGCAGTCCTCGACGTCGGTGATCCCCCAGTTGTCACGGAGCATGTTGCGATACTCTCGCCCGTAGCCGGTGGAGCCCCGATAGTTGACGTCGACCACGGCGAAGCCCCGGGTCGTCCAGTAGAGGAACTCGGCGTTGAGCCTGGGGACGACATGGGAGGTGGGACCGCCGTGCACCGTGACGATCAGCGGGGGGAGCTCACCCTCCGGAGCGTCGTGCTCGGGGTTGAGGGGCGGGTAGAAGACTGCGTGAGCCACGGCATCGGTCCCTGTGGGAAAGCTGATCACCCTGGGGACGGGCACATGGTCCGGGGGGACCGGCATCGGGTTGGACCTGATGATCACGACCTCACCGGTGGTCGTGTCGAGCTCACAGATCGCCGACGGCATGGTCCCTGCAGTTCCGGCGAACCAGGCTCGGGACACTCCATCGGTGATCAGGTAGTCGTGTCTGGTGTACCCCGTGGGCAGCGCGGTGGCCGATCCGTCGGGATGGATGACCTCCAGCTTCTGGACGCCGTCCTGCCAGAACCCCGCCAGCATCCGGCCATTGGCGAGGAAGCCATACGTCCTGTACCCAAAGACCCAGGCCGGCAACCCGTAGTCGGCCGGCGCCGGACGAAGCGGGGTGGTGACCCCATCCTTCGAGCTGTAGAGATTCCACCACCCGGTGCGGTCCGAGACGAAGACGATGCCACCGTCCGGCGCCCACTCCGGCTGGAAGATGGACTCGTCGACCCCGCCTGCCACCTTGGTCACCTCGGTGAGCGAGCCGTCGACGAGACGCCCGGTCATCAGCTCGGTGCCATCCCATGGCATGTTGGGGTGGTCCCATTCGAGCCAGAGGAGTCTTGAGCCGTCGGCCGAGGGCCTTGGGTTGGAGTAGAAGTCCCTGCCTCTGGTCAACACCGTCATTTCCCCGGTGGGCGTGATGAGGGCGAGATCGTTCATGGCTTCCCCATGGGTGTGGGACTCCCCGACACAGACGATCGAACCGTCTGGCAACAGACGGGCATCCGCGTACCGCCAACCGCGGGGCACCGCCGGTTCCTCGGTCAGGGGACCTCGTCCGAGCTCGTAGAGACGTTGATCGGAGAGCTCCGAGTACACCACCCTGCCACCGCCCGCCACATAGGCGCCGCCCCCATACTCGTGGACGAGGGTCCGGACGTAGGTGGGCGCCGGTGTCATGTCTTCGATGCGTCCCCCGGCGTCACGTCGTACCAGCACCTGACGACCCCCGTCCTCGGGACGACCCTCGAGCCAGTAGACGTCCTCACCGTCCACTTGGACCAGGCCGAATGCGACCACGCCGCCGATGGTGTCCGCCGCGGAGAGCGGTGACTTCCAGGTGCCATAGGGGGACGTTCTCATCTGATCCCCAGAGCGGCCAGCAGCTCGCTCGTCTCACGCGCCGCCCTGAGGAGACGGGGGAGGAACTCCTGCCGCATCCGGGCCACTGTCACCCGGGAAGCATGACAGGAGACGTTGATGGCGGCGAGCACCCGGCCCTGTCCGGTGGTCACCGGGGCGGCGATGGAGCGGACCCCTTCCTCAAGCTCCTGATCGACCAGGGCATAGCCCGCGGAGCGCACCTTGTCGATCTCACGACGCCATGACCCCACGTCGGTGATGGTGTGCTTGGTGAGGGCCACGAACTCCGTCGCATCGACATACTCGTCGAGCTCCTCGGGAGGGAGAGCGGCGAGCAGCACCCTCCCCATCGAGGTGGGGTAGGCGGGGAGACGGGAGCCGAGGGCCAGAGAGATGGTCATGATCCGCTTGGTGGGGACCCGCGCCACGTACACCACCATGTCACCGTCGAGGACCGACATCGAGGACGACTCCTGGATCTCCTCGACGAGTCGTTCCATGGCGGGTTGGGCGATGTCGGCCACCCGAAACGATGACAGGAACGAGTGGGCCAGATCCAGCACCTTGGGCGTCAGGGTGAAGACGCGCCCGTTCTGGCTGACGTAGCCCTCGTCGACGAGGGTCAGCAACGACCGGCGCGCCGTCGCCCGGCTCAACCCGGTGGCCACGGCCAC
>JAKEHF010000049.1 GCA_022615295.1 Actinomycetota bacterium
AAACTCGGACCAGGCGTAGGTGCCCGGAGCCTCGAAGTCCGCCGGTACGAAAGCATCCTCCACCTAGCCGAGATTAGAGCTCGCACGCCTGGCCAGGAACGTCATGGGCAACTCACCCTCGCCCCCGACCTGGGTAGACATGCTGCCGTGTCGTCCACCGACGCCTAGGAGACCTCCACTCGTCGAACCGGCCCGTCATCATCCATGCGGTAGGCGATTCGAGCAAGACTTCCGAGGGCAGTGGGGATCGAGCCACCATCCAGTGGGAGTACGGTCTCGGCGTGGCCGACCTTCGATTCGGCACCTTCTTGGCGCCGAACATGCTGCCCGTCATCAGGCGATCGCGGACCAGGTCGGTGTCGCCCTCGGTATGACGACCGAACTGGTCGTCGAGACCGACTACGAGAACTGTCGTAACGACGTCAACGACGTCTGCTTCGTCTGCAGCCTCCCCTACATCCACTTCGAGCGACAAGGGATCTCCCCCGCCGAGCCGGTAGCTGCTCCGGTGCTCCAAGGTGACCGTTACTCGGGCCGGCCCATCTACTTCTCCGACGTGATCGTCCGCGTCGACAGTGACATCCGTAGCTTCGCCGACCTGCGGGGGCGATCCTGGGCGTACAACGAGCCGTTGTCACACTCGGGTTACGGCATCGCCCGATATCACCTTCTGTCTCTGGGGGAGACCAGCGGGTACTTCTCCGAGGTGATCGAAGCCGGTTTCCACGAGACGGCGATCAGGATGGTCAGCGACGGTCTGGTGGATGGATCGGCCATCGACTCCCAGGTGCTCGCTATCGAGCTCCGGGACCACCCCGATCTTTCCGAGTCGATCCGGACAATCGACACCCTGGGCCCGTCGACGATCCAGCCGGTGGCGGTCTCCAAACGGTTCGACCGACAGTCCCGTAGGACGATCCGGCGGGTGCTGACCGGGCTCTACCAGGTGGACGGTTTCCGGGCGATCCTCGATCACGGATTGGTCGACCGGTTTGTCGGGGTCGGTCCCGGGGGATTACGACGACATCAGGGCGATGGTCGAGGCCTGTGAGACCGCCGGGTTCGTGGAGATCCGATGAGCCATCGACGTCACCCGACGGTGAGACTGGTCAGGATCTCGTCGAGACGCTCATAGCCCTCCGACACCCCACTCTCCATGCCACTCTGGACCATCCCGTCCCGGGCCTCGAGGGAGGGATAGGTCGAATGGCCTCGGAGCCGACTCCGACCCCCGCCGAGATCCTCGAAGCTCAACGTCTCGATGCTCACCACGTCGGGAAAGCCTTCGTACTCGAAGGTCTGGATGGCGAACTCGTTGTCACGCACCACATGAAAGACCCCGTTAAAGGCATAGGCCTCGTCCCCGGCACGGCTCAGATAGCGATATCGGCCACCGGTCCGGAAGTCATACACCTCGACGTCGGTCTCGTATTTGGCAGGACCGAGCCACCGCTTGAGGAGATCCGGATCGGCGTGGGCCTGGAAGACGGCCTCGACCGGTGCATCGAACTCTCGCTCCCAATCGATGAAGGGAAGACTCTCTGGGGCTTCGACTCTGAGTGGGTTGCTCATCTCTTCTCTTCCTTTCCACCGGTGTCTTCGCTGCTCTCGAGAAGGGCATCGAGACGCCGGTACTGCTCTTCGTGGATCAGCCGGTAGCGATCGATCCAGGCGGTCACGGCCTCGAGTTGGGCGGGATCGAGATGAACCGGGCGTCGCTGCGCCTCCCGTGTTCGGCTCACCAGACCTGCCTGCTCGAGGACCTGGATGTGCTTTGAGATCGCCTGTTTGCTGATCTCAAAAGGCTCCGCCAGCTCGTTGACCGTCGCCGGTCCCCGGCTGAGTCGGGCGACGATGCTTCGTCGCACCGGGTCGGCCAGGGCGGCAAAGGCCCGATCCAAAAGGTCGTCAGCCGACCGATCCAGGCTCATTTGTCAATCAACCTCTTTATCAACCGATTGATTGACTAACCTTACGGTCTCGACTCGGACCTGTCAAGCCCGAGATTTCTTCTCAGCGCTGCAGATTCCAGTTTCCGGCCTCGAAGAGGTCTCAGCGGTGTAGCTGTCACGGGTAGCGCCGCCGCCAAACATCACGATCACCCCGGCCTCGGAATCGGCGACCAGAGCATCCCAACTACGAGCCGAGGGTGGGACCGCGGGTGTCAGCCGTGTCCAGGTGTTCTCGGCGTAGTCGAAAGACCAGGTGTCGTCGAGGGTCTCCTCGGTCGGTCCACTGACACCTCCAAACAGGACCGACGTCGCAGTGACCGAGTCGAAGGCCATCTGGACGTACTGACGGCCCGGAGGACTGACCGAAGGGCTGAGTTCCTTCCAGGTGTCGGTGTCGTAGTCATAGGCCCAGGTGTCGGACAGGTCGGAGCCACCGAAAAGGATCACTCGGTCGGCAGCGTCGTCATAGCTCATCGCCGCCCACGCCCTCGGCGGAGGTGAGAGCGCCGGCTCCATCTGACGCCAGACGTTGGCGTCGTAGTCATAAGACCAAGTCTCCGACGCCACGGCCCCTCGAGTTCCCCCGAAAAGGATGATCCGATCGGAATCACTGTCATAGACGAGACGGCCCCAGCGAGTCCGGTCGGCATGTCCCCGACACCGAGGTTCACCCACTTCAAGGTTTCGGGGTCTAACGCCCAGGTCTCACTGAGGGGAGGACACGAAATCGAGCCGGGAGCCTGCGACCCTCGTCAGGGCATCGGGATGCTCGAAGATGTCGTAATAGACCGCCTCCAGCGCCTCACTCAGCTCGGCTTCCGAGAAGCCGCGGTGTCCGATGAGATCCACCTGGTTTCGGTAACGCCTCGACGAGGTCGGTGGCCTCCTCGGGCACCTCGTCCTTGAAGGCGATCCAAGCCCCTTCTTCGAGCAGGGCGGCGCCCGCGAATGACTCCGGGTGCGCGGTGCGCAATGGGCTGGCGACCTCGGCGAAACCCTCTTGCCATGCATAGCGTTCGATCGCCTCGTCCATCGGGACCCCCTGCTGCTCGGCGAGGGTGGCGATGTCCTCGAGGGCCGCCGGACCGGGCTCGCAGTCAACCGTCGGCGCCGCCGATGCCGGGCCGCCGAGAGCCAGCAAAGTGCCACCAGCCAGTACCAGCCACCACCGCCGCCCCGACCCGGGATGATCGGACCCCCGTCACTCTCGGTCCCGTAGCACGACCCTCCACGAGATCCATGTGGTCCCCATGGTGATCAGGCGGCCGACCACATGACCCAGCTCCCGTCGGCCACCTTGACCGGGTCCTCGCCGTTCATCCGGTAGACCCAGACCCCCGGGTCGCCATCGACTGCGCCGGGCAGGGCCACCGCATTGGAGTCCGGCGCCCACAGCCGATGTGACTGGGCGTACTGGTCGAAGAACTGGAGCACGTCACGGACGAAGAGCGGGTGGGGACCGATCTCACCCACCCTCCCGGTCTGACCGTCACGCCACACAAGCACGGCGGCGGTGGCAGAGTTCAGCTCCGGCTCGAGGACGAGCAAAGACTCGCCGTCCGGGCTCCAGAAGAAGCCGGCCGAGATCCGCCGGGTGACAGTCTCCATCTCTCCCGTTGCGACATCGATGACCACCACGGAGTTGCCGGGGAGGGTCTGCGTCTGAACAAGCGCCACTCCGACCCCTTCCGGATCGTCCGTCTGAAACGCCTGTGCCGCCAGCTTGGTGCCAGCCGGATTGGCGACGAACGTGACCGGGCCGGGGGTCGCCACCAGAAGACGACTCGCACCATCCGGATCGGTCAGCTCGATGCCACGGGTGCCGAGATGGAAGATTCCGGCAGCAGTCCAATGGGGGGCGGCATATCGCGTGGATGAGCCACCCAGTCTGGTGATCGAACCGTCGGGCTCGAGAAGGTCGAAACGGGTCCCGTCGACATGGACGGCCAGCCGGTCGCTCCGAGGGCTCCAGGAGAGAAAGTAGGGCACCCCACTGTCGATCACACGTGTCTCCTCGGCGGCC
Organism: Actinomycetota bacterium; assembly: GCA_022615295.1. GTDB lineage: Bacteria > Actinomycetota > Acidimicrobiia > Spongiisociales > ZC4RG35 > ZC4RG35. The sequence continues at coordinate 3,976 of JAKEHF010000049.1, forward strand.
ACGTCGACCAGTTCGAAGGCGATCGAGCCGGGGTCGCCATTGCGGAGGACACCGAGAGTTCGACCGTCGGGTGCCCAGTTGAAGTAGAACGGCGGCTGTTCCATGGCGAGGCTGAACCTCGACTCACCAGCCGGGTCGCTGACGCCGAGAGCCACTCCGTTGACTCTCGACACTTCGGACCAGGCGATACGCGTGCCGTCGACAGACCAGGATGGTTGGGCGTAGGCGGCGTCCTCGCCTGCATCGTCGGTGATGGCGACGGCGCCCGAGCCATCGGGTCTCGTGACGACGATGTTGCCCATGGCGTCGACGGTCACGAGACGACCCCTCAAGTCCTCGATCGCCACCTCGGCCCTCGGGTCGACGGTCGTCACCGACACCGTCTCCCGACCGGTGGTGCACCCGACCAGGACGAGGGCCACGAGCAGCAGAGCCCCCCTGATCATCGGGGAAGCCTATCGACGTTACGCCGGCGCCAGCTCCTCGAGCAGGGCAACGACCCGCCGCTCGATCTCGTCACGTATCGGTCGAACCACACTCAGGGGCTGACCCGAAGGGTCGTCCAGCTCCCAATCGATGTAGCGCTTGCCGGGATAGACCGGACAGGCGTCACCACAACCCATGGTGACGACCACATCGGCGGCACGAACGATCTCGTCCGCCCAGGGCTGGGGGATCTCGTGGCTGATGTCGACCCCCTTCTCGGCCATTGCCTCGACGACGGCACGATTCAACGCCTCGGAGGGCTCGGACCCACCGGAGAAGACCTCGATTCGATCACCGGCGTGATGCCGCATGAACCCGGCCGCCATCTGGGACCTGCCCGCGTTGTGGACACAGAGGAAGAGGACCGCTGGGTTGAGACCGGTGGGAGACTCGAGTCTGATCAAAGCGCGGAGACGGTCGCCGGCGAACCGCTCGGCGAGAAGCGGCACCCACACCGTCGTCTTGGCCCGTGTCGACAGCTGCTCCACAGAGTCGACCACGAATCGTTCCACGGTCTCGGCGTTCAGCTGACCCTCGTACCTTCGTCTCAGACGCTCCGTCGCCTCGCGGATCATCTGCTGCTCCTCCAGGGTGAGTGTCAAAGGCATCTCAAGCTCCTCTCGCTATTCGTGTGGCAAGTGTCTCGATCCGGTCGTCGAGCTCCCCAAACGCCTCCCGGAAGGCGGTAACTCCCCGTCTGGCGACCGGGTCGGGGATCGACCAATGGAGGTATCTCCCCGCCTCGGGGAGACCGGTCTCTCGGGCCCGGTCACAGACCGAGACAACCAGTCCGTGTGGGCCGGGAACTGTGTCGTACCCCACCGGTACGCCCCGGGAGAGATCGACACCCCGCTCGGCGGCGACACGGATCGCCACCGGATGCACCCGATCCAAGGGCTCGCTCCCCGCGCTGTTGGCGTGTCCCCCGGTGCGTTGTTGCCATCTGGCGGCTGCGTACTGAGATCGGGCCGAGTTGTGGCTGCAAACGAACAGCACCGACCCCAAGACGAGCGGCGGACCGACATACAGGTCGCGGAGACGATCCCATCGCAGGATCAGATAGCGGCGCCGATGGTCTCCTTCCGACACCCGCCGCTCGATCAGCCCGACGCTTTCCAACGTCGCGAGATGATGGGCGAGCAGGTTCCCGGGGATGCCGAGGTCCGATGCCACCTCCCGGAAAGTCAGATCTCCCGACCCGGCGAGCAGGTCGACGACGGCGAGGCGGGTCTCGTCCCCGAGTGCCGAGAAGAAGGCGGCGCGTGCGGCGCGGTCCATGGGTCCGATGATATTACTTCAGCCAGTATTGAGTCAACTTGGTCCGACCGATACCGGAAAAAAATCCCCGGACAACCCTCTTGACATCGGTTGCTAGAGGATGTAGTGATACGAACATATGTTCGGTACAACGTCATGAGTGGTCTGAGATCGGCGCTCGAGGAGTGGACCGGGGAGGACCTGGCCGACCGGAGTGTCGACGACCTCGCCGAGGACCTCGCCGAGCTGGAGCTCGTCGCTGGTCTCATCGAGGCTGAGCGAGCCCGACGTCTACACCTCTTCAGGGCCAAGAAGGGGCCCGACATCCACGGCTATCCGTCGGCTACGGCCTTCCTGGCCCATCGATGTCGCATCGCCACTGGCAGGGCGCGTCGTCTCGTCGCCACCGCCGAGACAGCCGCCGCCTGCCCCACGGTGAGCCGAGCCTGGGCGGCGGGTGACATCTCAGCGGACCAGGCTCGACGTCTCCTGGAAGCCGCGGAGACCGCAGGTGAGGTCTTCGCATCGGCCGAGGAGACCCTGGTCGACATCGTCATTCCCCTCGACGCCGACGACACAGCCAGGGCAGTCGGCTATTGGCTTCACACGGTCGTCGAACCCCGGATAGAGGACAGCCGCCGGGGCGTCTCAATGTCACAGACCTTCAACGGGATGGGACGCATCGACGGCTGGCTCACCCCCCTCGCCTACCAGGCCCTCTACATAGCCTTCGACACCCTTACCGCGCCACCGGCGCCCGACGACCCACGGACCCCTCGACAACGGCGACACGACGCCCTGGAGGACCTGGCTCGCAACTACCTGGAGAACACCGACACCCCGACCGTTGGCGGGGAGCGACCACACATCAACATCGTCTGTGACCTGCAGGCCCTGGCCGGTGTCGCCGGTGGCCGCCATGAGACCGAGGACGGCGACATCATCGACATCCCCACCCTGCGCGCCCTGGCCTGTGACTCCGCGGTCAGCCGAATCGTCCTCGGATCCGACACCGAGATCATCGACGTCGGCAGACGAACGAGGACCATCCCAGCCGCTCTGCGCCGGGCCGTCATCGCTCGAGACCGCCACTGCACCCACCCCGGATGCCGGCGCCGCGCCCGGTGGTGCGACGTCCATCACGACCAGCACTGGGCCGACGGAGGGCCGACCAATGCCGAGAACTGCCGACTTCTCTGCCGATACCACCACACCCTCCTCCATCGCAGGGAAGCGGCGGCACGACAGGACACATACCCAACCCAGGTCACACCCCTTCAACGCGGCCCGCCCCCTGTCGTCCTGTAAGGGGAGGGGCCGGCCCGGACACCTAGGACCCCGGGGCGGTGTTCCTCAACGACCACTTTGTCGAGACATACGGTGAGGGCGCCGAGGCGGCCAATGACTTCTGGCAGGAAGGTCTCGCCTTTTACGCAGGTCTCTCATCCGACTCGAGGTCGGTGGTCGCAGCGGGGTCCGGAATGCACATGATCGTCTGGGACCGGGCCGACCTCGTCCTCGAGGAGGTGTCGGCCCTCCTCGAGCGGCTGTCTGGCTGAGCTCAGGCCGTAGCCGGTGTCTGGCTCGTCGGCTCCCGGTCACGACGCCAATAGAGCACGGCGAAACCGATCAGGATGACACCGATTGAGACCCATCCATTCCGGCTGAGACCGAGGAACCTGAAGGTCGTGTCGGTCCGTATCAGCTCGAGGAGGAAACGCATCAGCCCGTATCCGATGAAGTAGATCCCGATGAGTCTCCCCCGGAGGGACGGGTAACGCCGTTCGAGCCAGACGATCGTCCCGGCAAGGGCCAGGTTCCAGAGCGACTCGTAGAGAAACGTGGGGTGGAACGTCTCGAACTGGGCGTATTGCTGTGGTCGAAATTGCGGGGCGATCTCCACCGCCCAAGGCAGGTTCGAGGGGGTCCCGAAGAGCTCCTGGTTGAAGTAGTTGCCCCATCTCCCCACCGCCTGGGCCATGGGCAGACCCGGGGCGAGTGAGTCGAGGAACATCGTGATCGGGACACCGAGGCGACGACAGGTCCACCAGATGGCGAGGGCCCCACCTGTGAGCCCGCCGTAGAGGGCGATGCCCCCCTCCCAGATCGCGATGATGCGCCACCACTCGCCCTCGAACCGAAAGAGGTTCGTCGACACGTAAGCCAACCGGGCCCCGAGGAACCCGAAAAGGACCACCCTGAGCATGATCTTCTCGACGTCGGCGACCGACCCACCCCGGGCAAGGAACCGTCTCTTGGTGACGGTCCAGGCGATGACCACGCCCAGGGTGACCAGGATCCCATAGAAGGTGACCCGCAACGGCCCGATGAAAAACTCATTGACCGGCGGGGAGGGGATCGAGGCGAGAAAGGTCATACCGGGGCCTCCTCCTGTTTGGCGTAGCGGAACCAAAGCACGGCGATCGTGCCCCAGATCACCGGGATGGTTGCCAGTTTCATCAGGATCCCGGCGATCTGCTGGTCCTCGCGCGCCGTCAGCGACCCGATCCTCGGGGCCAGCTCATAGATGGCATACACCGGGGTCGTCGAGAAGGTGAGGAGGCTGGCCGGTATCACCGCCACCACGGCGGTCGCCAGGAAGAGATAGAGCATCTTGGGCCATGGCGACGTCAATCTCCCCTCGGGCAGAGGGGAGATCACGGGCAGCCAGAGGATGAACCCGGCGACCATCCAGAGCAGGTCCATCGTGAAGGACCCGAGTTGGCTGCGGCGGAGGACCTCGACCGTCCCCGGAGAGTGGGTCACCGCCAGCATCAGGTTGTAAACGACAGCGCACACCACCGGGGACCGACCCAACCAGGCCACGGGCGGGGTCAACCTGCCCAGCAGACGTCTCCCTAGCCACTCCGGCGTCCCCAGCAATAGCAGCGGGGCGCCGACGAGGGTGTAGAGGAGGAATTGCAGCATGTGTGCCGAGGCCAGGTATCCGGCGCCGAGAACCCCGAGGGGCCAGTCCGAGGCCAGCCAGAAGACGATCATCCCAGCAACGAAGAAACCCAGACGACGACGGTCGAGAGGTCGGTGGCGGCGCACCGCGAGGGCATAGGCCGCCAGCGGCACCAGGGTGGCCAACCACACCCCGGGATAGGGATCCCAGTCCCAGGTCCAGGGCTCCTCCAGGGCGACGCACCACCAGATCAAGCTGCTCCCTCGGTCATCTCGATGAGGATCGTCAGGTCGTTAACCCACACATTCTGCCGGGTGCCATAGGGATAAAGGGTGCGGCTCAGACCGTCGGGCGAATAGGCGATCACCCATCCGGCGTGATCGACCGTGTAGTCCTCGCCGTCGCCGGTGATCGTCGCCGGGGGCACGTCGGCCGCCTCCTGGGCCGCGGTCAACTCGTCGGGGGTGCCGGTGAGACCGACGAACCGGGTGTTGAAGTTGTCGAGAAACGCCCGGATCACCTCGGGGGTGTCCCGGGTGGGATCCACAGTGACGAAGACCACCTCAGTGTCCCCGGCGAGATCGGGGTGGGTGTCCAGCGTCTCGGCGATCTGGGCGAGATGCACAGGGCACACGTCGGGGCAGTTGGTGTAGCCGAAGTAGAGGAGGGTGAGCTTGCCCTGTGTGCGGTCGGCGAAGTCGTAGGGCTCACCAGCGGTGTCGGTGAGCACAAAGCTCGGCTTGGGCTGGGGGTCCTCGATCACCTCGCCCTGGAGACGACCCGTGGGGATTGCTCCGGCGCAGGCGGTGGCCACCAGACACACAACGACCACGAGTCTTCTCACGTTGCTCACTGTCGTGACCGGCGGGCGCTATGACAAATGCCTGGCGACCAACGCTCAGAAGAGCGGCTCGCACTCGGGGCCGGACTCGGTCACGACACCGTCGTTGGTCAGGGTGCAATCGCCAAGCCCGAGCTGCCCGCCGAGCACCGCATCGAGGAACTCGTCGTAGACGATGGTCCCCTCCACCACCATCCCTTCTCGGAGACCACAAGCGGTGTAACCCACCTCATAGCCTTCGTCGACGGGCGCCACCGTGACCGTGCCCCCCGTGGAACAGCCCACAGTGACGCTCTCGGCGAGATCGGAGTACCAGACCTCCGGGAGGAGGATCGCCTCCGTTCCCAAGGCATACAGGAGACCGTCGGCGTCTCCAAAGCCGCCGTCAGCGAGCAGGGGGACCATCTCGTCGGCGACATAGCCTTCGCAGGTGTGGGTCTCGGGTGGAGTGCCGTCGAGGAGGAAGGCGTTGACCTCGAGATCGGGGCACTCGTACCCCCAGCCGAAAATGGCGTGGGGACCGCCCTCCATGGTGATGATGTGGCCCTCGGCAAGCCGGGAGTGGACGTCGACCCCTTGGGTGTAGGGAGTTGCCGGATCGGCGGTGGCTCCGAGCACGAGGACCGGGATCCCTTCCGCGATCAGGGCTGGCGGCCGTACCGTCTCCGTCGCCGGGTGCGGCCAGTAGGCGCAGGCGATGTCGCCGACCGCCCTGCTCCCCAATCTGATCTGCCAGAGATCGCCGGCAGCCTCGAAGAACCCGGCCGCCTTTTCGTCGGGGGTGGCCCCGGGGAACTGGTAGTCCAGACAGGTCACCGCGTAGTAGAGAGCGTCGGACCAGCCGAACGGGTCGATCACCGACTCGTCGATAGGGTCGATGCCCAAGGTGAGGTCTACGAGACGCATCAGGGGGACCAGGTCCCCCTCCGTCTCGTAGGCGGCGAGCGCCCTGAGGAGGAGCATCCGGTCGTACTCGGCGTAGAGCTGGGAGATCACGGTGAGCTCGAACCCGCCCAGACCCAGGCTCCTCGTCGCCGTGGTGCCGTCCGGCAGGGGATAGTCCATCTCCAGCGGACCTTCGATCAGCTGGCCGACGAGACGGTCATAGGTGGCCCCGGGGTCGGGGAGCACGCTCGAGCAGATCGCGTCCTCCCCACAGGCGGCGAAGGTCGCTTCCAGGGTCTCGGAGCCGGCGACCGTCCACTGCCGATAGAACTCGTGACCCTCGAGGGTCAGGTCGACCACCCCATCGATCACCATCCGCTCCACACGGGTGGGGTAGGCCGCGGCATAGGTCTGAGCCACCTGGGTCCCATAGCTCTCCCCCCAGATGACCAGCTTCTCCCACCCCATCATCTCCCTGAAGAGCTCGACGTCCCCGACAACTTGGGTCGTCGCAAGATAGGGAAGGAGGTGGGCGCCCCGGGTCTCAGCGAGACAGTCCTCGACATAGGTCCTCGCCGCCTCCGCCAAGGCCTCGGTGTCGAAACCCACGCCGGTGAGGGCGGGCGTCTGGTAGTAGGCGACACTGGCCTCAGGGCAGTCGACTCCACCAGAGAGACCCGCCCCTCGCTGGTCGTAGAAGACGATGTCGAAGCTCTCGAAGATCGCCTCGTCGAGCACCGAGCTGTAGCTGTCTGCATAGGTGGTCCCGTCGGTGCCTGGCCCCCCGGTGGCCATCACCAGGGTTCCGACACGCTCTCCCCTCGCCGCGAGCACGGCGAACGTGACCTCGGTCGTCCCCACGTCTTGGGAGTGATCGAGGGGGACCTCGATCGTGACACAGGTGAAGTCGGAGTCGGAACAGGGCTCGCCGCCGAGACGCTCCAGCATCTCGTCGGTCGTCGCTCGCGGGAGGGAGGTCGTCACCGGGGTGAGTGTTGTGGCGGGTGCCGCCGTCGACGTGGTCGAAGACGGGGTGGTGGTGCATGCACCGAGGACCAGGATGAGGATGATGGCAGGCTTTCGCATGCAGTCGCAGGCTACGCGGGCACCACGACCAGGGCTTCGGGCAGGGCCGCCGCGGGCAGGGTCAGCTGGAAGGTCGCCGGGCCGAGATCGGTGCGAAGCATGAGATCCCCGTCCATGAGCCTGGCAAGCTGCCGGCTGACCGCCAGACCGAGACCGATCGACTCGGAGCGGATGAGCCCCGACCCGGCTCGGTAATAGGGATCGAACACCGCCCTGGCCAGCTCGGGGGGAACACCTGGGCCATTGTCGGAGAAGACAAGGCTCATCTCGGCGCCGTACTTGTGGGTGGTGATGGTGATCTGGTCGCCCCCGTAGCGAAGTGCATTGGTGACGAGGTTGCGGATGATCTGACGGACCCGTGTCGGGTCGGCCGCCGCGACATGGGTGGGACTGGTGGCGACCACCACGTCCTTGCCCTCTGTCCCCAGCCGGCCCCTGAGCACGTCCTCGATCTGACGGGCGAGCTCGACGGGTTCACTGGTCACCGTCACCGCGTCGATCTCGGCACGGGCCGCCACCAGGAGGTCCTCGACGAGGTCGGACACCTCGAGGGCCTGCTGATGGATCAAGGTGACGAGCTCACGACTCTCGTCAGGGTCGAGGCCCCCCTCACGGAGCAAGGAGGTGAAGCCGAGGACCGAGGTCAGCGGGGTGCGTATCTCGTGGCTGATGCTGGCGAGGAACTGGTCGCGGGCTCGGATCGACTGCTCGAGCCGGGCCATGGCCCGGCGCTTCTCGAGAAAGGAGCCAACCATCACGGCGACCGTTTCGAGGACCTGCGTCTCTGACACGGGCGGCGGCGGACCGTCGTCGAGGTCGAAGGCAAGGCCGAGGAAGCCGGCCCACTCCCCGGCCACCGAGACGGGGACGGCAAGAGCATGGACCTCCTCCGGCAGCCTTCCCAGGACTATCGACAGGGCCTCGTCGAGCCGGGCAGTCTCTCCACGGGCGAGAGCCGCCGCCTTCTCCCTGTGCTGCATGTAGGGCAGCTTCCAGCGCAACGACGACAGGGCATCGTCGGCGTCGGCCGAGACCTGGGTGACCACGGCCACGGGTCCGCTCCCCCGGTCGCCGCTGTTCTCGGCTATGAAGGTGGCCGTGGCCCGAGTCAGCTGGCGGATCACATCGAGCGTCTCGCTCAACGCCTGGTCGTCCGACCTGGCGAGGAGTCTCTGACCGGCCGTTGCAAGTGCCGCCTCACGGGTACGACTCCTCTCCAGGGCCACACCGACCTCACGGAGCCAGCTGGCGTTGAGGGCCATGGCCACGATGAGGGTCAGGCTGGGCACGACGAGGGCGGTCGAGGCCCACAACGTGACCGATCGGGTCGCCACCACGACGGCCCAACCGAAAGCGATCATCGAGCAGGCGAGTGTGAACACGACGCGATAGCGCGTCCACACCCGGGCGACCACGGGTGACAACGTGGATTCCATCTGTCGTTCCCTCGACGAGATCAGCGAGATATCGGTCGCAGGGACCCGGTCTTGATCCTCAGGACACGGTGAGTTCTACGACCAGGGTGTGCGAACCCTCGAGCTCGATCTCGAAGACACCCGGCACGTCGGCGACGAAACGGACCTCGGTGGCGACACCGGGTTCCAACTCGTAGAACAGGTCATAGCCATGGACATGGAGCTCGTCGGCGGTGTCCGAAGCGACGCGAAAGAAGACCTCTTCCCCGATCCCGACCGCAAGGTCCCGTGGCCCGCCAAGGACTTCGCCACCGACGATTCCGACCTCGAGGAAGTCATCGAGGACCGTGGTCGATGGTCCCTCGGCATGCGTCGTGGTCACCTCAGGTGGGGCAACCGTGCTCTCCATCGGCGAAGTCGTGCTGGTCGGTTCCAGGCTGGTGGCGGGGGTCACAGCCCCATCGCAGGCGACCACGAGCGCTGCGATGACCGCCGTCCTGGTTAGGCCCTTCATCTTCGATACTCTGCCATGCATCAGACGGGTAGTCGCCGCCCTCCTCCTGACCCTGCCGGCGTGCGCCGCCGAACCACCGGAGCGCGATACGTTACCCGACGTCGAGACCGTGCTCCCCGAGGCCCGCGGGTGCCTCCTCTCCATAGGGGAGCCACGTGGTGTGGTGGTCGACTCCGTGGTGACGGGTACCGCGGCCGACGGTCTGCTCTCCGTCGGTGACGTGATCGTCGCCATCGACGGGGAAGCGACAGTCTCCGCGGCCGATCTGATGGATGTGATGACCAGACGCGACCCAGGTGAGGAGATCATGATCAGCCTGGAACGCGCCGGTGACACCGACGACGTCGCCCTCACCCTCGGCACCAACCCCGACGACGCCAGCCGGCCCCAGATCGGGATTCTCATCAGAACCAGCTACGAGAGCATTCCCATCGCCGAGGCCACCGAGGAGGTGACTCCCAGCTTCACCAGCCGCCCTCTGGCGCTCGGGGACCATTTGGTGGTGGTCGACCCGGCAACTGGAGCCTGGGGGGAGTTCGAGCCCGACACCCGTCTCGGGGCGACCTGGGTGGCGACCACGGAGGGGATATACACCCTTATCGGCGAGGAGGACCTGGTCTTGACCGACGCCCTCACCGAAGAGGCCCTGGACCACGACGGGTTCCAGGACTGGGAGCCGCGGAGACTGATCGGCTCTCTCGGGGCCCGTCTCCTGATCGTGGTGACGGTCGACATCCCCGACCAGCCCGGCTTCGTCAATGTGGGTCTGGCGTTGTTCGACCCGACACTGGCTGAGACTATCTGGGTGACACCGGTGCTCAACGAGTTCGGCATCCCGGTCACCGCTTTCGGGGCGCCGGACCGGTCGGGCTTCGTCCTCGTCGGCGCCGACTCCGAAACAGGAGCGGTCCGTGGCGTCGAGTTCTACGACTCGCTGGGGACCCTTCGCGACGTCGGAGCCCTCTCCGACCTGGGAACTCCCGTCGGTTGGTTCGACGGGACCTCGATGGCATTCCGGCCCAACAGCGAGCAGATCTCGATCTACGACTTTGCCGACGGCTCGATAAGGAACTTCACGGTGCCCGGCGGTCTCCTCGACTCACTGATCGCCGCCGTCGGTGACGGGCGTCAGATCATGGCGATCGACGGGAGAAACCTCCTGATAACCGATCTCACCACCGGATCGGAGGTGCGCACCCTCGCCGAGAACTGCACCATCGCCCGGATCGGCGAGCCCGGATGGGGCCTCTAGTGATCTGTCGCTAGGAGCTCGAATCGGCCTCGGGCTCGGCCTCCTGGACCTCCGTCGATCGGCTCAGCGCGGCCGCCTCCCGACCCGACTTGACCAGCGCCTCCCGCTGTCGCTCTCCGGCGATGATGTCGGAGACCGCCTGCCATCCCTTTGGCTCCCGCATGGTCCGGGAGCCGGGCTCGGATCCCATGATCTCGGCGACCTCGTCACCTGAGATGTTCTTTCGCTCCTCGAGCACCGCGGCCAGCTCGAGGACCTTCTCCCGATGCTCCTCGAGGAGGGAAGCGCTGCGGTCGTAGAGACCGGCGAGGGTCTTCTCTATCGCCTCACGGTTCTCACGCAGCGCCACCGACACCGGGCTGGCCGGGCCGCCGGTGGCCATCTCCCTGGTCCCCAACGCCGAGGTCAGGGTGGCCCCCATCCCGTAGGTGCCCTCCATGAGGGCGGCGACCGTGGAAGCCGAGCTCAGGTCGCCCGACACCCCGGAGCTGTTGTCGCCCTCGAAGAACATCTTCTCCCCGGCGAGGGAGGCGAGCGACACCATGATGTCGGTCTCGAACTCGGTCCTCCACTGGGTGAACCGCTCCTCCTGACCCTGGCTCTTCACCATCCCGAGCGTCGAGGCCCGCTTCTCGATCGAGACCAGATCGATCCGTCTGTGGGCGCCGAGGAGATGGGCGGCGACGGCGTGTGAGGCCTCGTGGATGGCCACGGCGTGACGCTCCCGCTGGATATAGTCGACGTCCTCTGGGGGACCCAGCTCCTTGAGGGCCTTGGCCTTCCAGATGTCCTTCCACTCGATCGCCTCACGACCGTCACGCACCGCGATGATCAAGGCCTCGTTGACCATGTCCTTGATCTTGGCCCCGGAGTAGTAGGGGGTGGCGATGGACAGCTTCTCGACCTCCTCATCACTGAGCCTGTGCTCCACCTTGTTGAGGTATCCGACGAGGGTCTGTTTCCGCCCCTCTTTGGAGGGAAAACCCACCTTGTAGATCCGGTCGATACGTCCCGGACGCAACATCGCCTCGTCGAGGGCGTTGGGCATGTTGGTTGCCATGATGTGGAGGATCCGGTACTTGGGCGCCGGCTTTGGTCTGAAGCCGAAGAGCTTGCGCAATCGGTTGGTGATGCCCCGGGGCTTGGCCAGCCCGTTCATCTCGGTGAGCAGGGCCTGGAGGGTCCCCATGCCGCCACCACCCATCCCCATCCCGCCCATGATGATCCGGTCCTTCCAGGTCCGTCTCGGCGTGGTCTCCAGCGCGGGGGTCTCCACCCCCAACTGCTCCAACACCGCCTGTTGGGCCAGAGGGCTCAGATAGGCGAACCCGTTGCACGAGAAGCTTGCGTCCTGACGGGGAACCGCTCCCAGCTGGCCTTGTGGTCGACCCATCTGGCCACGGGAGCCGAGGGCGTCGGCCTCGTCGAAGAAGGCGATGACTCCCCCGTGACGCAGACTCAATCGGCGCAGCTTGCGGTAGAGACTCTTCACCTTGAGCACGCCGATTCCCATGAACATGTTGATGAAGGCGCCGGGCTCGACGAAGACATAGGGTCGGCCGGTCTCCCCGGCGATGGCCTGGGCCATCAGGGTGTTGTGGGTGACGATGAAGTGCTCCGACACATACAGGTG
>JAKEHF010000050.1 GCA_022615295.1 Actinomycetota bacterium
AGCCCGAGGCCGCCGTCGAGTACGTCGAGGCCAACGAGAAGGTCTATCGCCTCGCCACCACCTATGACATCCCCGAGGAAGTGGGGCAGATGTGACCCCGCGCGTTGTCCCCCCACTTGTGGGGGGACCGTCCGAAGCAGAGCGAGGGCGAGGGGGGCGTGAGCGCAGCGAACCCGTCCCCCACCTCCTCGCCCACGCCGACGACAACATGATCCTGGCGCAACGACTCGGCGAGCTGATCTCCAACGCACCCGAGCTCGAGATCGACATCGCCATCGGCAACATCGCCCTCGACCATCTCGGTGTGGCTCGCGCCCTCTACGGCCATGTCGCAAAGCTGGAGGGTGAGGGCCGGGACGAGGACCACTACGCCATGTTCCGTGACGAGCGGGAGTTCCTCAACCTTCTCCTCGTGGAGCAACCCAACGGCGACTTCGCCCAGACCGTGGTCCGTCAGATGCTCTTCGACGTCTACCAGCTACAGCTATGGGAGGATCTCTCCACCTCGAAGGACCGGGTGCTGGCAGGGATCGCGGGCAAGGCAATGAAAGAGGCCGCCTATCACGAGCGCTTCTCCGCCGGTTGGGTGGTCCGGCTCGGGGACGGGACCGAAGAGTCCCACACACGTACTCAGGGGGCGTTGGATCGTCTCTGGCAATACACGGGCGAGATGTTCGAGGGCGAACAGGCCGTCTACCAGGCGTCGTGGGAGCGAAGGGTGAAGACGGTGATCACCGAGGCCGGTCTCGTCGTCCCCGACGACCCCTACCAGAGGACAGGGGGCCGCCAAGGGTTCCACACCGAGCACCTCGGCCATCTCCTCACCGAGATGCAGTGGATGCAACGCAGCCATCCCGGGTTGCAGTGGTGAGCGTCGTCCTCGAGCTCGATCGGGTCCGTGAGGCGGTCTCCGCCGTCGTCGACCCCGAGATCCCGGTGATGACCATTGCCGATCTGGGCATCCTGCGGGAGGTGGTCATCGAGGACGGGAGAGTGGTGGTCGTCATCACCCCCACCTACTCGGGTTGTCCGGCGATGCGTCAGATAGAGGACGACGTCAGGACCGCACTCTGCGACCTCGGCGTCGAGGACGCCGAGGTGCGGATGGTTTACCACCCGGCGTGGGGCACCGACCGGATCACCCCCGAGGGACATCGCAAACTGGCGTCTTTCGGGATCGCCCCGCCCGGCGACGAGACCAGCATCCTCTGTCCACGCTGCCGGGCCGACCGCCCTCGGATGATCGCCCGCTTCGGCTCCACCGCCTGTAAGGCGCTCATGGTGTGCTCGGCGTGTGGGGAGCCCTTCGACTGGTTCAAGCAGCTATGAGCGAGGTCGTGTTCCACCCGCTCCGGGTCGTCGAGGTGGCCCGGCTCACCGACGACTCGGTGGCGGTCACCTTCGACGTCCCCTCCGAGCTGGTCGATACCTTCGACTATCTCCCCGGCCAACACGTGACGGTGCGGGCGATGATCGACGGCGAGGACGTGCGACGCTCCTATTCCATATGCGCTCCGGCCGGGTCGGGCAAGCTGAGGGTGGGCATCAAACGTCTCCCCGGCGGGGTGTTCTCCAACTACGCCCTCGATGGCCTGGCCGCCGGCGACATCGTCAAGGTGATGCCACCGGTGGGGGAGTTCACGATCGACATCGACCCGGCACGACGTCGTCACGCGGTGGCCATCGCCGCCGGGTCGGGCATCACCCCGGTGCTCTCCCTCCTCTCCACCTCGCTCGAGCACGAGCCGGAGGCGCGGTGGACCGTCATCTACGGCAACAGGACTGTCAACAGCGTGATGTTCCTCGACGAGCTGGAGGGCCTCAAGGACCGTTTCCGTCCCCGTCTCCAACTCTTTCACATCCTCAGTCGGGAGGGCTCCGACGTCCCCCTGCTCTCCGGCCGCATCGACCCGGAGAAGATCCGCATCATCTGTGACCGGCTCATCGGGGAACCGGTGGACGACTGGTATCTGTGTGGCCCCTACGACATGGTGGCCATGGCCCGGGAGACCCTTCGCGGGATGGGGACCCCCGACGACCGGATCCATGACGAGCTCTTCTTCGCCGGCCCGTTGGACCCCAGTCTTCTCCCCCCGGAGCCGCCCCCCGGTGAGGGGACCGTCGAGCTTACGGTGATCCTCGACGGCAGGGCGGTCCACACCAGGATGACCCCGGACATCTCGATCCTCGATGCAGCCCTTCGGGTGCGCACCGAGCTTCCCTTCTCCTGCAAAGGCGGGATGTGCGCCACCTGCAAGGGGCGTATCGAGGAGGGGGAGGTCGCCATGACCAAGAACTATGCCCTCGTCGACACCGAGCTCGAAGCCAGCTACGTGCTCACCTGTCAGTCCCACCCGCTCACCGAGCGGGTGACCGTCCGCTACGACCACCGCTGATGGTCAGCACCCGTCGTCGCGACGTCATCGAGGCCGCCGGCAGGCTCTTTGCCGAGCGTGGCTATCACGGCACCTCAATGCGCGACCTCGGTCGGGAGCTGGGTCTACTCGGCTCCTCCCTGTACTCGCATGTCGAGTCGAAACAGGACCTCCTGGTCGAGGTGGTCGAGGAGGGGGCTCGTCTCTTCGAGGAGTCTGCGGCCGGCGCATTGGCCACGACGGGAGCTGCGGTCGATCGTCTCCGTGCCCTGATCGACGGTCATGTCGGGGTGATCCTCGACAACCTGGACGTCGCCCGCACCTTCCTCAACGAGGCCAGGGTCCTCGATCCAGGGCACCGGGCGCGGGTGCTCGGTGCCCGGGACCACTATGAGGAGGCGTTTCGCTCCGTGATACGCCAGGGTGTGGAGGAGGGATCCTTCCGTTCCGACACCGACCCCAAGACGGTCACCATCCTGCTCCTCTCCATGCTCAACGCCATCGAGCGTTGGTATCACCCCCATGGTCCCCTGGGCCGGGGTGACCTGGTCGAGCGGATCCTCGAGCTGACCCTCCGCGGGATCCTCTGACCGCGGGAACATAGAGTCGGCCTCGTGGAACGGTTCGCGACCGTCGACGACTATGTCGCCTCCTTCCCTGAGGCAACCAGAGCCGCCCTGACCCAGGCGCGAGCCGCCATCCATCGTGCCGTCCCCGATCTGGTGGAGTCCATGAGTTATGGCATGCCGACCTTCACCCTCGACGGGCGATACCTGGTCTATATGGCAGGGTGGAAGGCACACATCAGCATCTATCCGCTTCCCAGCGGGTTGGTTCAGGAGCTGGGGCCTTATCGTTTCGCTAAGGGGACCGCTCGTTTCCGGCTCAACCAGCCACTTCCGGTCGGGGTCATCGAGCTCATCGTGGAGACTCTTGCCGAGGAGAGGGCGTCGGGGTCGTAGGGTGTCATCGCCCGGCTGACCGGCTCGGTCCAGGGAGAGGTCAGCCCAGCATCCGCACCACCAGCGAGAAGATGGCGGTGAGGGCGGTCATCGACCCCACCGTCACCCCCACGTAGAACCTGTGCTGCTCTGTGACCACGTCCTGGAGACGGTCGAAGCGGTCTTCGAGACGGTCGAAACGCGTCTCCAGACGGGCGATGTCGTCCCTGGTCGCCAGATCGACACCTTGATGTGCCGGCAGGTAGGTCATGAGCGTGTCCGCATGTTCGGCACCCAGCACCTGTTGCAGTCGAGAATACAAGGCGTGCCGGGCCGGCTCTGTGGCCATCACCTCCAAGTATGGGCGCCACCGATGGCCGGGGGAAGGCCCTCGCTTACAGTGGGGGGCACATGAAGGTGGTCCTCGCCTACTCCGGTGGCCTCGACACGTCGGTGATCCTCGCCTGGCTCCGGGAGGAGCACGGGGCCGAGGTGGTCGCGTACACCTGCGACATCGGTCAGGGGGCGGAGGTAGCGGAGGCGGAGGCCAAGGCGATGACCACGGGAGCGTTGGCCGCCGTTGTCGACGACCGCAGGGAGTCCTTTGTGCGTGATGCCGTATTCCCCGCGGTAAGGGCGGCGGCGGTCTACGAGGGGGAGTACCTCCTCGGCACATCGCTGGCGCGGCCCATCATCACCCAGGGTCTTGTGGAGACCGCACGCGCCCACGATGCCGACGCCGTCGCCCACGGCGCCACCGGCAAGGGAAACGACCAGGTCCGATTCGAGCTCTCGGTGGCGGCCCTGGCCCCGGATCTGAGGGTGATCGCACCGTGGCGGGAGTGGAAGCTGGGTGGGCGGAGCGATCTGATCGCGTATGCCGAGGCGCGTGGAATCCCGGTACCGGTGACTCGGGAGGCCCCCTACTCGATGGACGCCAACATGTTCCACATCTCGTACGAGGGGGGCGTCCTCGAGGATCCGTGGGTGGCCCCAGCGGCTGACATGTTTCGGATGACGGTGGACCCGACGCAGGCCCCCGACCGGCCCGAGGAGGTGGTGATCACCCTCGACGCGGGTACCCCGGTGGCGGTCAACGGGGAGCATCTGGGTCCGGTGGAGCTGCTCACCAGTCTCAACACCGTGGCCGGGGCACATGGTGTCGGGCGAGTCGACATCGTGGAGAACCGTTTCGTCGGCATCAAGAGCCGGGGTGTCTACGAGACCCCGGGCGGGACCCTGCTCCACAAGGCCCGTCGGGCAGTGGAGTCGATCGTCCTCGACAGGGAGGTCCTCCATCTTCGGGACTCGCTGTCGGCAAGGTACGCAACCATGGTCTACAACGGCTTCTGGTTCTCCCCGGAGCGGGTGGCCCTGCAGGGTCTCATGGATGCAATCCAGGCCCCGGTCACCGGGGAGGCCCGGCTCCTCCTCTACAAGGGGTCGGTGACCACGCTGGGGAGACGGTCACCGAACAGCGGCTACGACCCGGAGGTTGCCACCTTCGAGGCCGAGGAGGTCTACCGCCAGGCCGACGCGACCGGGTTCATCAACCTGAATGCCTTGAGGATCAGGGGATTCGGCAGCGATCGATGACCATGTGGGGCGGCCGTTTCGGGGAGGAGGTCTCCGATGACACCTGGGAGTTCACCGTCGACACCTCCGACCGTCGTCTCCTCCTCGACGACCTGGAGGGGTCAATGGGTCATGTGGGGATGCTGGGCTCAACCGGCATCCTCGACCCGACGCAGGTCTCGGTCATAGTCGAGGGGTTGGAGACGATCCGTGAGGAGGCCGTCGGGGGGAGCTTCACGTTCCGGAACGACGATGAGGATGTGCACAGCGCCGTC
>JAKEHF010000051.1 GCA_022615295.1 Actinomycetota bacterium
GTAGGTCGGGTCCTCAGCGCAGCGGTGGTTTCTGACGAGGACGTCCCCCCCTTCGCCAACTCCGCGATGGACGGCTACGCCGTCCGCTCCACCGACGTAGAAACGCCTGGCGCCACCCTCACCGTCCTCGACGAGATACCGGCCGGCCAGGTTGCGGCGAGAAGCGTCGGCGTGGGGGAGGCGATGAAGATCATGACCGGCGCCCCCCTACCGCCCGGCGCCGACACCGTGGTCCGTGTCGAAGACACCACATCGTCCAACGGCATGGTCCGCGTGGGTTCCGCCGTGCCCAAGGGGACCTATGTCCGGCCCCCCGGCGGGGATGTGACGAGGGGCACGACCGTCATCGAGGGCGGCACCCGTCTCACCCCGGTCCATGTCGGCGTCCTCGCCGCCCTCGGGCTGACCAAGGTGACAGTGGCGGCCCGACCCCGGGTGGGGGTGATGTCCACCGGTGACGAGCTCACTCCCCCAGAGACCGCGTCGCCCGGGCCCGGCATGATCCGTGACTCCAACCGGCCCATGCTCATGACGATGGTCGAAGGGGCGGGAGGCATTGCGGTCGACCTCGGTCACGTCGGCGACGACCCGCGGCGGCTGGGTGCGGTGCTGGAGCGAGACACAGGCGAGCTCGATGTGGTGATCACGACCGGTGGGGTTTCGATGGGCGACTACGACGTGGTCAAAGCCCTCCTCCGCGGGTCCGACGTCGACTTTCTCACAGTTGCCATCAACCCGGGAAAGCCTCTGGCCTACGGCGCCATCGAAGGACGTCCCTTCTTCGGGCTCCCCGGCAACCCGGTGTCGGTGCTCGTGTCCTTCGAGCAGTTCGCAAGACCCGCCCTCCTCGCGATGCAGGGGGCGACGGCACTCCTCCGCCCCAGGATCACGGGCGTGGCCGGTGAGGACCTCCACTCCGACCCGGTCAAGGAGGCCTTCATCCGGGTGAGGGTCGTCGACCCCGAGCAATGGGTGGTGGTCTCCACCGGCGGCCAGTCGTCGAATGTTCTCTCCGGCGCCGGCAGAGCCGACTGCTTCGCGGTGATCCCGGTGGGGGTGGCCTCGGTGCGCTCCGGCGAATCGGTGACGCTCGAGCTCTTCCGAGCGTCGGAGACGAGGAGGGTTGCATGACCGAGGACCTCACCCATCTCGACGACCAGGGCCGTGTCCATATGGTCGACGTCGGTGGCAAGGAGGTGACGAGACGTGTCGCGGTCGCCGAAGCCCGGCTGGCGATGTCCGCCCCCCTTGTAGAGAGGATCCTCGCCGGGGACCTGCCCAAGGGCGACGTTCTCGCCGTTGCCCGCGTCGCCGGGATCCAAGGTGCGAAGAGAACCCCGGATCTGGTCCCGTTGTGTCATCCGATCCCCATCGACGGTGTCGAGATAGTGATCACTCCGGGTGGTCATGGGCTGCGAGTTACGGCTACCGTTGCCAGCACCGGTCAGACGGGCGTCGAGATGGAGGCCATGACAGCGGCGAGTGTGGCCGCCCTCACCATCTACGACATGGTCAAGTCGGTGGAGCGGGGCGTGACCATCGAGCAGGTGAGACTGCTCGAGAAGTCCGGGGGGAGATCCGGGCGCTGGGCTCGCTCGGAGATCGTTGATTGAAAGAGGGTGGCGTCACTACCCTCGCCGGGGAACGGGAACTGGATACATGGAAACAAGCGTCATAGTCGGTCTCCTCGTCATCGCCGGCATATGGAGCGTGTACCTCCTCCCCGTCGTCTTTGGTGAGCGCCGCGACGCACCACTCTCGTCGACAGAGGAATTCGACCGCTGGTCGCACTCCATCGCCAACGTCCAGAAACACTCGGTCGCCGAGCTGGCCGCGAGCAGACGTGACGTCGTCAGACAACGTCGCAGACGCACTTTGGGAGGTCTCACCGTGCTCACCTCGATCAGCGTGTTCCTTGCATGGCGTCAGGGCTCCCTGCCCTGGCTCCTCGGAAGTCTCTTTTTCGCCTCCCTGATCGTCCTCTATCTGGTGGTGCTCTCCCAAATGAAACAGCGACGCAACCTGCGGCTCAAGGTCAGCCATGTCGCCGAGCGACCCTCGGAGTGGGAGGAGCCACAGGTCCGGGTCATCGCCCGTTGAACTTCGAGGAGATCCGCACCACCCTCGACTCCCGTTTCGCCGCCCGGGAGCGTGCCATCGCCCTCTCCAGAGAGGTGATTCGATCCTCCGCCAATGCGATTCGCGCCCTTCACCGGTCGGAATGGGAGTTGGCAGGGAGTCTGGTAGCCGGGGCGGCCGAACGGCTCGGGGCTTTGGCCGACGTGGTCGCCGGGCATGGCGACCTCACCCATTCGGCACTGGTTGCCGACGCTGCCAAGGAGTATGCAGAGGCACGGCTCACCCAGGCGCTCCTCACCGGTGCTCCGCTCCCCACACCGGCCGACGTCGGGGTTGACCCGGTCCCATACCTCCACGGTCTAGGTGAGACGGTGGGCGAGGTGCGGCGGAGGATGCTCGACCTCCTTCGGTCCGAGGACTTTCCCGAGGCGAACAGACTCCTCGACGTGATGGACCAGATCGTCGACTACCTGGCCACGATGGACTACCCCGACGGCATGACCAACGGTCTGCGACGGACGACCGACGTGGCTCGCTCGTTGGTCGAA
>JAKEHF010000052.1 GCA_022615295.1 Actinomycetota bacterium
GTGATGGTACCGGCTCGAGACGGAACCTCGCCAGGGCGCAAAACGCCCAGGTCTCGTGGTGTGGGTCAACCCGGGCGGTGGCCTGGCAACGCCCATGAACGACTCGGAGCGGGCGCTGCTGACGAGACGTCTGCAGCTGGGAGGTCAGATCTCGACTTCGAGCCCTTCGTAGTGGCCACCAAGCTCGTCCGTGAGCTCCGTGAAGAAGTCGTCGGCCTTGATCACGGCACGAAGATCGAGGACGGCGTCTCGCTCGAATCGGGCCATCCAGCGATAGGACGACCCGTTCTCCGGTTTGGCGAGCAATACCTCGTATCCGGTGCGTCGCCCCCGGCTGGCGGCCTTGTCGGCCACCTTCTTGGTGTCGAAGTAGACCAGATAGCGGAGCCGTTTGGGCTCGGTCATGTCGGCGCCGGAGTCGATCACCTCGCTGACCACCAAGAGGTCCTTCCAGCGCAAACCCGACCGTGGTGAACGCTCGGTCAGGTCGACGACGATGTCCTCGTCGACCTCTACCTCCACCTCGGCCCCACCGGTGCCACCATCCTTGGTGGCCGCCCCCCGATTCCTACGCCCAAACCAAGCCATCAAACCAACGATCCCTAGGCCAAAAGCCCCTCCGTGCGGAACCAGTCTACGACCCTGAGGAAGGTGCTCTCAAGGGGGGTATAGACAAGACCGAGCTCCCGTGTCGCCTTGGAGCCGTCGTAGCGATGGCCGTGGAGAAGGACCCTCACCGACTCAGGACACAGCGGTGGAGGCCGCCCCACGACGCCGTAGAGGGCAACGACCAGGTGACCCAAGGGTCTGAGGAGACCCGGCGGGAGATAGAAGGGAGCGAGACGTCTCCCCATGATCCGGCCCATGACGTCGAGGGCCTCCCTGGTGCTCAGCGTGGCCCCGCTGAGGACGTATCTTCCTCCCGGAGCCCCTTTCTCCGCGGCGAGGAGATGCCCTCGGGCACAGTCGTCTACGTCGACCAGGGAGAAAACGGTGTCTGCGGCCACCGGAAGGCGGCCCCGGCTGGCGGCGAGCAGGATCCTCCCCGTGCCCGTGGAACGACCCGGACCCTGGACCGAGGCCGGGTTGACACAGACCACCTCCAAGTCGCCATTGTCGGCGAGGGCCACCCGCTCCGCCTCGGTCTTGGTCTCTTCGTAGTGCGACAGCGGTGGCCGTTGGCGCGCGGTGTCCTCGGTGGCGGTTTCTCCTTCGAGCTCTCCCAATGTCACCGCCGACGAGGTGTGTACCAGACGTGTCACCCCGTGACGACGGCTGATCGCGATCACTCGCCGGGTCCCCCCGACGTTGACACGCCACAGCTCTGCGGGGTCGACGGGGCAGAGGACGTTCATCCCGGCAACATGGAAGACCAGCTCCGCACCCTTGACCAGACGGGTGAGGGCCTCGTCGTCCGACAGATCCCCGATGACCGGTCTTGCCCCGGATGTAGCCAGACGTGCCGCCGACCGGTCGCTGCGTGCGAGTGCCACCACCTCGTGGCCGGCCTCGACGAGATGACGGACCACGGCGGCACCGACGACGCCGGACCCCCCGGTGACCCCCACCCTCACTTGGCGGCTTCTACCGGCTCGGACCGGATGACCTCCCAGAACGAGGCGAGATAGCCCCACGCCGAGCCCACGGTGACGATCACCGCCACCAGCATCACCCACTGGTCGAGATACCAGGGCCCCCACCTGTCGGGGAGGCGCACACAGGCGAGGATGATGACGACGTACTGGGTGAATGCCTTTGCCTTGCCCCAGGTGGACGGTTTGATAAGCCCGCCCTTCTGTGCCACCACCCCTCTCAGGGCCATCACCGTGAACTCCCGGAAGATGATGATCGAAGCGGGCCAGATGGAGATGCGGTCCACCGAGACCAGGGCAAGAAGGACCCCGGTGACCAGGATCTTGTCCGCGGTGGTGTCGAGGAAGGCCCCGAGGGTGGTCCCGCCGCTGGTCCTCCTGGCGACATAGCCGTCGAGGAAGTCGGTGAACGAGGTGATCCCGAAGAGGACCGCGGCGATGGCGAAGTGGTGATCTATCCGGTCGGCGCGGATGAACGACATGATGGGGATCGTCATCGCCACCCTGAACAGCGCCAGGGCGTCCGGCACGGGGAAACCACGACTCACCAGGCGATCATAAGCGTTGGGTGGGGCCGGGGCTCAGACCCAGTCGAAGGAGCGTCGGACAGCCTCGTGCCAACGCCGGAGAAGACGCTCCCGCTCCGCTCCTGCCAGGTGGGGAGCCCATCTCCGGTCCTCCGACCAGAGCTGTCTCAGCTCATCGAGCCCGGACCAAACCCCCACTGCGAGCCCGGCGGCATAGGCAGCGCCCAGAGCAGTGGTCTCGGTGGTCGTGGGCCGGACCACGTCGACGCCGAGGATGTCCGCTTGGAACTGCATGAGGAGTTCGTTGCCGGTCATCCCCCCGTCGACACGTAGCTCGCCGAGAAGCACCCCGGAGTCGGCGGTCATAGCCTTCAGGATGTCGCTCGTCTGGAAGGCCGTCGATTCCAACGCCGCCCGGGCGAGATGGTGACGGTTGCTGAAACGGGTGAGACCGGTGATCACCCCTCGGGCGTCCGGTCGCCAGTAGGGGGCGAAGAGCCCCGAGAAGGCGGGGACTAGGTAGACGTCGCCGTTGTCCTCGACCCCCCGGGCCACCTCCTCGATCTCGGAGCTGTCGGCGATGATGCCCAGGTTCTCGGCGAGCCACTGCACCAGGGAGCCGGTGACCGCGACCGAACCCTCGAGCGCATACTGGGTGGGCTGACCACTGATCCTGTGAGCCACCGTCGTGAGCAGACCCGAGCCGGAGTGGATCGGGATCGTGCCGGTGGCCATGAGCATGAAGTTGCCGGTGCCGTAGGTGTTCTTGACCTCACCGGGGGAGAAGCAGGTCTGGCCGAAGAGAGCTGCTTGCTGGTCGCCGAGGATCGCGGTGAGGGGGACTCCTTCCAATGGGCCGGAGCACACCCCGATCGTGCCCACCGAGTCGACGATCTCGGGAAGCATGTGGACCGGGACCCCGATCTCGGCGGCGAGGTCGGAGTCCCAGGCCGTGGTGGCCAGGTCGAGGAGCAGGGTGCGGGAAGCGTTGCCGGGGTCGGTGACGTGACGACCGCCCTCGGGCCCACCCGTCAGGTTCCACGCCAGCCAAGTGTCGATAGTGCCAAAGACCACCTCGCCTCGTGCTGCCCGGTCGCCGAGATCGTGCTCGTCGATGAGCCAGCGCAGCTTGGGGCCGGAGAAGTAGGTGGCCAGGGGGAGACCGGTGCGGCTCCGGAACCGGTCGGGACCCTCGCTCCCCGCCAGCCTCTGGCACAGGTCGGCGGTCCTCGTGTCCTGCCACACCACGGCGTTGGCCAGGGGTTGGCCCGTGCCCGGGTCCCAGACCACCGTCGTCTCCCGCTGGTTGGTGATGCCCACCGCCGCCAGGTCGGCCGGGGTCAGGGAGGCCTTGGCCAGCGTCTCGGCGATCACCTCCACCGTACGCTCCCATATCTCGATGGGGTCGTGCTCCACCCATCCCGGCCGGGGAAAGACCTGGTTGTGGGGCCTCTGCGCCATGGCGACCACGCCGCCGTTTGCGTCGTAGACCATGAACCGCGTCGACGTGGTCCCCTGATCGATGGCCCCGACGTGCTCAGCCATCACGACCCCGATGGGCCGCCAGCTCCTGAGCTCGGGCGCGGTCGATGAGCCAGCGCTCGACGACCTCTGCTCCATCGGAGACCAGATCGGGCACCTCGGCCTGCTCGGTGCGGGTGAACCTCCTCAGGACGTGATCTGCGGGGTCGACACCCGCCGGGGGGCGGCCGACTCCCACCTTGAGACGGGAGAACTCGGTGGCGCCCAGGGCCTTCTCCACTGATCTGACGCCGTTGTGGCCCCCGCTGCCACCTCCCACCTGGACACGGAGACGGCCGAAATCGAGGTCGATGTCGTCATGAATGACGAGGAGGTCCTCGACCGGGGTCTTCCAGTAGTCGAGGACCGCACGGACCACCCGGCCCGACTCGTTCATGTGGCTGGCGGGTGCCACCAAGAGGGCGTTGCCGTGACGAGCGGAGAGCGCACCGATCCGGGACGGGCTCCTCCCCAGCTCGACACCGCCCCGTGCCGCCACCCGCGCCAGGACCTCGTACCCGATGTTGTGTCTGGTCCCTTCGTAGTCGCGGCCCGGGTTCCGCAGACCCACCACGACCTGGAGGGGCTCAGCCCTCCCCGTCGGCTGCCGGCTCCGTGGTCTCCTCAGCCTCACTCTCCACCGGCTCCTCTCCGGCCTCGGCGGCCTCCTCTTCTGCCGGCTCCTCGACCACTTCGGCCGCTGGAGCGGTGATCGACATGACCACGGTCTCGGGGTCGTCGAGATAGGTGACACCTTCGACCTCGGGGAGATCGGCGACCCGGCGAGACGCCCCCAGCTCGACGTCGGACACCTCCAGCTCGATGAAGGGAGGAATGGCGGTGGGCAGGGCCTCGATCGACACATGGGTACGTGCCGGGCTGAAGACACCCCCCTCCTTGACGCCGATCGGGGACCCCTCGAAGTGGATGGCCACCTCGGCATGGACCGTCTGGTTGAGGTCGACCTTGACAAAGTCGACGTGTCGGTACTCGTTGCGGTAGGGGTGTCTCTCGATCATCCGAGCCATCGTCGTCAGCGACTGGCCCCCGTCGATCTCGAGGCTGATGATGGCATTGGACCCCGACTCGGTATGCAGCGCCACATGGAGGTCGTGGGCATCAACGGCCACCGCCATCGGCTCGAGACCGTCGCCGTAGACGATGGCGGGGACCAGACCCTGACGGCGGACACGACGCGACGAACGCGAACCCGGTGTCCGCCCGGTCCGGGCGCGCAAGGTGACCTGTGACATAGACTCCTTGACCGAAGACGAGGTGGCCGCCAATTATGGCCGTGGCGGCCGACTTTTGCCAGACCCGAGACCGCCGATCCAGACGGCCGTGCGCTCCACCAGATGCCGCGCCATCGACGCTTCCGTCCACCCACCGCCCCGTGGCGTGTGGCCGGCGCCCTCGAGGATCTCGACGGTCACGCCCGGAAGCGAGGCGACATGGGTCTCGAACAGGTCCATCCGGGCCAGGGCGTCCCGGGTGCCCTGGAAGAAGAGCATTGGGGCGCGCACGTCCGCGAGATGGTCGGCACGGAGCCGGTCCGGGCTGCCCGGGGGGTGGAGGGGATAGGCGTAGAGGACGAGCCCAGCCGTCTCCCGGCCGCCGGCGGCCAGGTAGGTCGCCATCCGGCCCCCCATCGACCGCCCGGCGAGGAAGAGCCGATCGACCAGACCCGCCAGCCGCTCCGCGGCCGCCTGATGGCACTCCAGGAGACGTGGTGTCGGATCCGGCCGACGCGAGCCTCTCTCGGAGTAGGGGTAGTTGAACGTGAGGACCGTGTACCCGGCGTCGGCGAGCCCGTCACGCAACAGCGTAATGAACGGATGGTCCTGGTTGGTTCCGGCGCCGTGGGCGAGGAGGATCCCGTCCCGGCCCGAGCCGACGAGACGGCCGCTCACCGTCCCACCCGGCCAACCGATCTCGAGCACCTCCACGGGGCCATTGTTGTCGTCGAACCACAACGGGCGGTCCCGGGCCGGCCGCGGTTTACCGTGTGCCGATGCTGATCGAGGTCTATCCGGACAGCGCGCGGCTCACCCGAGGGGTGGCCAGCCGTCTGGCCGCGGTGGTGACCGGCGGTGACGGAAGGGTGACCCTGGGGCTGGCCGGGGGAGGCACGCCGGCTCCTGTCTACCGCGCCCTGGCGGCGATGGGCCTCGACTGGGGCCAGACCGACCTGTGGCTCTCCGACGAGCGGTGGGTGCCCCCCGACGACGAGAGGTCCAACGGGAGGATGGTCGACGAGACACTGGCGGGGCCGGTCGGGGCCAGACTGCACAGACCGCCGTGGAACCCGGACCTCGAGGCCTCCGACGCCGCCGCCCACTATGAGTCGGTCATCCGCTCCCTGCATCACGATCACCGGCCGGACCTGGTGCATCTCGGTCTTGGCGCCGACGGCCACACCGCATCCTTGTTCCCGGGGACACCGGCGCTCGA
>JAKEHF010000053.1 GCA_022615295.1 Actinomycetota bacterium
GAGCTGATCCTGATCTGCTGGTACCACCATCATGTGGCCATCCACCAACAGGGGTGCCACCCCTACGTCACCCCCCAGGGTCGGGTCCGGCTGCGTGGTCCTCAAAGGACACGAGCCCCGTAGGCAGGACCGGTCTCTCCCGCCACCCAACTACGACATCACCTGATGACAGCAACCCGGTGCGACGCTGGCTAGATGCCGACGGGTGCGTAACCTCACCGTCCCGTGCCTCATCTCTATCACTTCGAGGACGCCGACGGGTCTGATCGCGACCTTCTCGGGGGAAAGGGCGCCGGTCTGGCGACCATGACCGCTCTCGGGCTGCCGGTGCCACCGGGCTTCATCATCACCACCGAGGTCTGCCGCACCGCGATGACCACAGGAGCGCTCCCCGATGATCTCTGGGAAGAGATCGCCGGGGCCGTGACACGTCTCGAGGCCAAGACGGGGCGGACGTTCGGCGCCGGACCCGACCCTCTCCTCCTCTCGGTCCGGTCGGGATCCAAGTTCTCGATGCCGGGCATGATGGACACGGTCCTCAATCTCGGGATCAACGACGAGGTCGTAGAGGACCTCGTCGCCTGGTCTGGTGATCCCCACTTCGCTTGGGACGTCTACCGGAGGTTCGTCCAGATGTACGGGGACGTTGTGCTCGGCATCGAAGAGCACCGCTTCCAAGGCGTACTCACCGAGTTGAGGGCCCGTCGCGGCATCAAAGACGACTCCCAGCTCTCCGCCGAGGACCTCAAACGGGCCACCACGGTGTTCAAGACGATCGTCGAGGAGCACCGGCCCGGTCGGCTCCCCACCGAGCCGATGGATCAGCTCCGAGGCGCCGTCAAGGCTGTCTTCGACTCCTGGGGGAACAAGCGGGCGATCGAGTATCGACGTCTCAACGCGATCCCGGAGACTCTGGGCACCGCCGCCAACGTCCAGATGATGGTCTTCGGCGATCTCGGTGAGGACTCCGGGACAGGGGTGTGCTTCACCCGTGATCCGGCCACCGGGGCCCGACGCTACTACGGGGACTATCTGCCCAGGGCTCAGGGGGAGGACGTCGTCGCCGGGATCCGCAACGCCCTCAATCTCGACGACCTGGCCACCCTCCACCCCGACAGTCATCGTCAGCTCCTCGAGCACATGTCCCGTCTCGAGGGCCACTACCGGGACATGCTGGACATCGAGTTCACGATCGAGAACGGCGTTCTTTACATCCTGCAGACCCGGGTCGGGAAACGCACCGCCGAGGCCGCGGTTCGGATGGCGGTGGCGATGGCGGGTGAGGGTCTCATCGACAGGCCCGAGGCGGTCCGGCGCATCGATCCAGTCTCGCTGGAGCAGCTGCACCGTCCCCGTCTTCCTCGTGAAGTTGGGCGAAAGCCATTGGTCACCGGGGTCGCGGCATCCCCGGGCGCTGCGGTGGGCATGGTGGTCTTCGATGCCGACGAGGCTGTGACCAGGGCCAAAGCCGGCGACGCGGTGATCCTGGTCCGGCCCCAGACCACCCCGGACGACATCCACGGGATGGCGGCGGCCGTCGGGATCCTCACCAGCCAGGGTGGGAAGACCTCCCATGCCGCCGTGGTCGCTCGTGGTATGGGGAAGCCGGCGGTCACCGGGGCAGCCCGTCTTCAAGTGGACACCGGGGTCGGTGTCGCTCACGCCCAGGCCCGGGAGGTCAGATACGGGGACCTGCTCACCATCGATGGGACGACCGGAGCGGTCTATGTGGGAGCCATCGACCTCGAGGAACCGGAGACTCTCCCTGAGCTCGCCGACCTACTCTCCTGGGCGGACGACATCCGGCATCTCGGGGTCATGGCCAATGCCGATACCCCCGCTGATGCCGCCGAGGCGAGAGCACGCGGTGCTGAGGGAATAGGTCTGGCGCGCACCGAGCACATGTTCATGGGTGAGCGTCTCCGGGTGGTGCAAAGGGTCATCCTCGCCACCTCCAAGGGGGCGAGGACCGCCGCCCTCGCCGAGCTGGAGCGTCTCCAGGTCGGCGACTTCGAGGGCCTCCTCGAGGCGATGGATGGTCTCCCCGTGGTGGTCAGACTGCTCGACCCGCCGTTGCACGAGTTCCTGCCCTCCCGTCTCGAGTTGGAGCAGGAAGCCTTGCGTCGCGTCAGGGCAGGGAAACCCATCGACGACCTGAGGGCGATGTCCGACCAGGTGGCACGGTGGGAAGAGGACAACCCGATGCTGGGGCTTCGAGGTGTCCGTCTCGGCCTGATCGTGGGCGACCTCTATCGGATGCAGGCGCGGGCGGCGGTGACGGCCTTGCGCCGTCGCCTCCAGGCCGGTGGCAATCCGATGTTGGAGATCATGATCCCCTTGGTCGCCACGGCCGAGGAGCTTCGTCGGATGCGTGCGGTGATCGAGGAAGAGGTGGCCGCCGCGGAGAAGACGACGGGTCTCGACCTCCAAGTCCCCATCGGAACGATGATCGAGCTCCCCAGGGCCGCTCTGACCGCGGCCGAGATAGCACTGTCCGCCGACTTCTTCTCGTTCGGCACCAATGACCTCACCCAAATGACCTACGGTCTCAGCCGTGACGATGCCGAGGTCCACTTCCTCAGGGACTACCTCGACCAGGGGATCCTCACCAATGATCCGTTTCAGACCCTCGACCCGGAAGGCGTGGGACGATTGATTCGGGTGGCATGCGAAGAGGGGCGCATGGCCAACCCCGGGCTGACCCTTGGTCTTTGCGGGGAGCACGGTGGCGACCCTGCGTCGATCGCCTTCGTGAGAGGGGTAGGGCTCGACTACGTCTCCTGCAGCCCGCCACGTGTGGAAGGCGCCAGGCTCGCCGCGGCCCAGGCGGAGCTAAACACCGGCGAGACGGTCGATAGCCGCTAGCAGCTCAGCTACGCCCTCACCGGTGATTGCCTTGGTCATCAGCACGTGACGACCCGGCGAGGATTCACGCAAGGCGTTGCGCACCTCCTCCGCCCCGGGCCGGTCGGCCTTGTTGACGACGACGATGTCGGCGATCTCGAGGACCCCGGCCTTCTCCGCCTGCACCCCGTCACCCCACGAAGGGCCGAGCACCACCACCACGACATCCGCGACACTCACCACCTCCACCTCCGACTGGCCGACCCCCACCGTCTCCACGATGAGCTTGTCGAGCCCGGCGAGCGTCATCAGTCTCAGGGCGGTGGCGGTGGCCGGGGCGAGACCGCCGAGATGACCGCGGGTAGCCATGGAGCGAATGAAGACGCCGTCGTCCTCGATGTGGCGCTGCATCCTGATCCGATCCCCCAGCAGCGCCCCGCCGGTCAGGGGGCTCGAGGGATCGACGGCGACAACCCCCACTGTTTCCCCACGGGACCGCATCAACGGTATCAGTGCCGCTACCAGGGTCGACTTGCCCACACCGGGCGGCCCGGTGATCCCGACGACGGGAGCCATCTCCGCCTCGACCGATACGACGCCCTGCTCACCGAGTGATATCGCTCGCGACAGGGCCTGACGGTCCCCATCACGGACCGAGTCGAGGATGTCGCCCACGACGGCGTCAGGAGAGGAATGCCAGCTCGGGGTCGTCCAGTTCCGAGCCTGCGATGACATGGGTGACACCGGGGACACGCTCGGTGAGTATCCGCTCGATCCCCGCCTTGAGGGTCATCATCGACAAGGGACACCCGCCACAGGCGCCCACCATCTCCAGCTTGACCGTCGAGCCCTCCACACCAAGCAGGAGGATGTCCCCACCGTCGGCTTGCACCGCCGGCCGGATGTAGTCGAGAGCCGCCTCGAGCTTCTCGATGTCGATCTCGGTCTCGATGTTCGTGCTGCCGATCGTGACGGGGGTTGGCTCGTTCATGGTCTCCACACTGAACCTGACGGGGTCTTGAGAGATTCCGAGTCTATGACGACCGGGAGATGACGGCCCCGAGCGACGTGAGCCGTCCGGCGAAGTCCTCGTAGCCACGGTCGATGTGGAATGCGTCGGCGACCTCCGTTACACCCTCAGCCCGGAGCCCAGCCAGAACGAGAGCGGCCCCGGCCCTGATGTCCGGCGCAAGCACCGGGCACCCGGACAACGCCTCCACCCCCCTGATAACGGCATGCTGGCCCTCGATCGATATGTCCGCTCCCATGCGGGCGAGCTCTCCGACGTATCGGAACCGGGCGTCGTAGAGGTTCTCGGTGATCACCGAGGTCCCCGAGGCAACAGAGAGGAGGGCGACCATCTGGGGATGCATGTCGGTGTGAAAGCCGGGGAAGGGGAGGGTGGCGAAGTCGACCGGGGTGGGACGGTCGGGGCCGATGACCCGGAGCCACCCCTCCCCCTGCTCGACCTCACACCCGGCGTCGGACAGTTTGCGGAGCTCCATCCTGAGGTGTTTCGGCTGACATCCGGTCACAGTCACGTCCCCACCCGTGATGGCGGCGGCGATCCCGAAGGTCCCCGCCTCGAGCCGGTCGGCGACCGCGCTGTGCTCCACGGGGCTGAGCCGGTCAACTCCCTCGATGGTGACGATCGACGATCCACCCCCGCTGATAACGGCGCCCATGGCGTTCAACTGGGTTATCAGGTCCTCGATCTCCGGCTCACGGGCGGCGTTGACGATGACTGTGGGACCCTCGGCGAGCACTGCGGCGAAGATCACGTTCTCGGTGGCACCCACCGAGGGGAACGGCAGCTCGACCTCGGTCCCTTTCAGTCGTCCGGGGACGCGGCCGATCAGCTCACCATGGACCAGCGCGAACTCGGCGCCCATCTGCTCAAGACCCTCGAGATGCCACTCGATCGGCCGGGCGCCGAGATCGTCGCCACCGGGAAGGGCCACCCTTGCCTCGCCACAACGCGCCAGCAGCGGGCCGAGGACCAGGATCGAAGCCCGCATCTGACGCACGAGCTCAATGGGGGCCACCGGGTTGAGGGTCTCCGGGACCACCGTCCACAGTTCGTGGTCGCCAATCTCGACCCGGCACCCGGTGTGGGCAAGCACCTCAGACATCAGCTCGACGTCTGCGATCGCGGGGACGTTTCGCAACCGGTGACGTCCCGGTGCGAGAACGGCGGAGACCATCTCCTTGAGCACGGCGTTCTTCGCCCCCCGGACATTCACTGTCCCCCCGAGGGCGCGTCCGCCCTCGACGGAGATGGTTGTCATGACGCCGAATGTAGTTGTCTCCGGGAGAACCTCGGGTGTCCGGGGGCGGGCCGCCCCATGGCTACCCTGCGCCGCCATGCGCATCGCAGTCGGGTCCGATCATGCCGGGTACGAGCTCAAGGAGCATCTTGCCACCTGGCTCGCCGAGTCGGGCCACGCCGTCTACGACCTGGGCACCCACTCCACCGATCCGGTCGACTACCCCGACTACGCCGCTGCGGTGGCCCAGGCCGTCCTCGACGGGAGGGCGGACCGGGGGGTGGTGGTCTGCGGCTCGGGTGCCGGCGCCGCGATAGCGGCCAACAAGCTCAACGGGATAAGGGCCGGGGTGGCCCACGATTCCTACACCGCCCACCAGATGGTGGAGCACGACGACGTCAACGTGCTCTGTCTCGGGTCGCGAGTGGTGGGTCAGGCGCTCGCCGAGGACCTGGTGAGGGTGTTCATCGAAGCCCGGTTCAGCCGTGACGACCGCCATGTGCGGCGGGTCGACAAGATCAGGGCGTTGGAGAGGTAGTCAGCCCGGCCTGGGCGATCTCGACCATGGCGATCAGACCGGCCTCGCCGACCGCGCCCGAGATCCGACCCAGATTCCGGTTCTCCCCGTCGAGGATCACATACCACGGCGTGGCGCTCAGACCATAGGCCAGGGCGACCTCGCCGTCCTCGCTGTCCATGATCGTGGGCGACGTCCACCCCTCCGACTCCAGCCAGTCCTGTGGCGGGAACTCGGGTCGAAGCGAGTTTGCCAGCAC
>JAKEHF010000238.1 GCA_022615295.1 Actinomycetota bacterium
ACGTTGTGACCTCTCCAGCCTCCGTATGTCATGAATATCCAGCAGTAGGGAAAATACTCGGTGGGGTAGCTGATCGTCATCCGACAGCCGAGACGGCGGTCGGCTACCGCACACCAACCCTGGGGGAGGTGGTGGATGTAGACGAACTCGTTCGTTCCCGAGCTGGCGGGACGGCATTGTCCCAGATCCACAGGAGTCGGCCAAGATTGGCGCCGGACGGTTTGATCCGGCTCGAGGAGGTTGCCGACCCCCGGATCCACCTTCTCGACAACGCCGCCCGGCAGGTCGATGCGGCAATGCTCATCGACAGCGATTGCGGCATGGAGCTTGAACAGGTATCTGAGCGGGTTATCCCGCAGGCTCTCCATTCGGTACGAGATTGCCAGGTTCGGTCCCTCGACCGACATCGACTTCCTCACCAGTGTCTGACCGGACACCGACATTGCAGCCAGGCTCAGAGTCTCGGAGGTCAGGTCTTCGATCCGCCATGGCACCGACCAGAGGTCCCCGTGATCAGGTAGTTCCACACCGTGCAAGGACTCAGGGGCATCGTTCGGAAACAGCTCCTCGAACCCGCCTTGCCAGACATCGTCGTAGCCGGCTGACCCATCCGGCGGCGAGACTGCTTGGTGGTGGTTTCGCCACAGCCATTGACGGGCCCTTCCCAGATCCGTCACCTCGACGATCCTGCCTCCCAGGCTCGGTGCGACCAGGACGCCCAACTCGTCCGATGACAGTGAGACCATCTCGACACGAGCTATCACATTTCCCTCTCCTTGGACTCGCGCTTGCGTCTCACTCCCCACCCCCGACGTCAACACCCACGAACGCCTTCCAAAGGGCTCTCGCTTGGTCGTCGGCAGCGGTGATCCACCCCGTCGCCCGCTCCACAGCTTCAGCCCGATGTGCGTGCAGGGCGAGCGCGGCCCCCGCAATCGAGGACGGGTTGTCCACGTCGGCCACGGTGGTCATCTCCCAAAGGATCGGGTCGTCCAGGAAGACCGCCGAGGACCTCGAAATGAGACAGGGCACCCCCGCCAGATAGGACTCCTGAGGGCTCAACGGGTGACACTCCGACAGAGTGACGTACAGGTTCAAGTCGACCGAGCCCTGAAGGGCGATGAAGTCGCCATAGGGAAGCAGCCCATGCTCGACGACCTCGAGGTCCCCGAGATAGGCGTTGTCGGGCATCTTGAGGACGTGAGATCGAGTAGATCCCATCAATGCCACGGCGAGGAGTTGGGTCGTGACGTTCTTCCTCCAAAACGGCTCCGCGAACACACCCACGTTGAGACCGGGGCCCAGGTGCCGTCTCTCGAAGGTCGGTAGAACGGGAGCCCTGTTGGGCACATGACTCACCGGGTATCCGAGTCTGCGAAACGCTTCTGCCACACCGGCCTTGACCATGCCCACCTCTGCGAGCACACCCACTTTGGCGAGTCCCAGGACCTCATCGGCTACTTTGGCCTCACCGGCTTCGGCGCCATGTTGGGCGG
Source organism: Actinomycetota bacterium (assembly GCA_022615295.1). Taxonomy (GTDB): domain Bacteria; phylum Actinomycetota; class Acidimicrobiia; order Spongiisociales; family ZC4RG35; genus ZC4RG35. The sequence goes on from JAKEHF010000238.1 coordinate 1,497, forward strand.
GTGAGGAGTGAAGGACGGCCTTCACCGGGATCTCGGTGCCCCCGAGGGCCCTGACGAACTCGGCCGAGCCGGGTGGCCAACCCTGGACGACCACGCAAGATGGCCTCCTCGCGACCAAGCCTGCGATCACCACGTCACGCCACGCGCCGAGATCGGAGCACTCGATGACCAGGGAGCCGAAGCCGTAGGTGGCAGTTCGGACCCCCCTCCAGTGGGGATGACACACCTGCACCACCGAACCGGCAGGCAGCTCGTCCCAGTCACCGAAGGAGAGAATCGGTGGGCCGGCTCTCCGCCGGGCACGACGCCGGTCAGGCATCGCCGCTGACCATCGACACGATGCCCTCGAGGATCCTCTCCGAAGCATGACCATCACCGTAGGGGGTGGGGATGTCCGCCAGGCTGTCGTGGACCGCCTCGATGTCTGCCAGCCAACCTGAGGCCAGCTCTGTGATCTCGTCGACATGGGCGAGCCGGACGAACGTCCCCAGCACCTCGGGGCGCTCGGTGCTGCGACGCACCACCACCACCGGACGCTTGTAGATGGACGCCTCCTCCTGTACGCCGCCGGAGTCCGACACCAGGTAGGCGGATTCCGCGCTCAAGCCGAGGAACTCCGGATAGCCGAGCGGCTCGATCACTTCGACGGCCTCGAGGAGTGATTCGAGCCCAAAGGTCCTTGCCATGCCACGCGACCTGGGATGGAGGGGAAGGACCACCCGATGGCCGAGCTCGCCGAGCTGTTCGAGGATGAGACCGAACCTATCCGGGTCGTCGACGTTCTCGGGGCGGTGAAAGGTGGAGAGGACGTACCGACCTGCAGTCAGACCCCGGGACGCCAGCAAATCGTGTCTCGCTTCGGGCCCAGGCATCAGACCCAGGACCGCCTCGACCACCGTGTTGCCGGTGACGACGACACCATCGTGGGAGATCCCCTCACGGGCCAGGTTGGCCCTCGCCGTCTCCGTGGGGACGCACAGCAGGTCGGCGAGATGGTCGGTGAGGACCCTGTTGTGCTCCTCCGGCATGCGGCGGTCATAGCTTCTCAGACCGGCCTCGACATGGACCAGTGGGATCTCGTAAGCATTGGCGGCCAGGGCGCCGGCAAGGGTGGTGTTGGTGTCCCCTTGCACCACCACGACTCGGGGAGCCTCCTCAGCGAACAGATCACCCAGAGCGCTCACCGCGGCACCGATCTGACCGACCCGGGTCATGCCACCCACCCCGAGGAAGGTCGACGGCTCGGCTATGCCGAATACCTCGAGAAAGCTCTCGGAGAGGCCGAAGTCGAAGTGCTGACCGGTGTGCACCACACGACAGGCCGGTCCCAGGCCGCGGATCACATGCGCCAGCTTGATTATCTCCGGGCGGGTGCCCAGGACCACGGCTACGGATCCAGGCGGCATGGCGTTGTCGTGGTCTTGCATCGGATCCGGCTCTAGCCTCGGGCGGGAATGCTAAGGCTCGTGGCCCTCGGCGCACAGACAACACTGATCCTCCTCGCCCTCTACAACCTGATCACCGCATGTTGGGGCTGGCCGGAGCGAAGACCGGCAACCAGGACCGACGATCACCCGCGTCTCCGGATCGTCGTGCCTGCCCATGACGAGGCGAAGGTGATCGGCGGGTTGCTGTCCGA
>JAKEHF010000054.1 GCA_022615295.1 Actinomycetota bacterium
CCCCTCTGGCCCGGCGCCGGTTATGCCGAGCGCGAGGTGTTCGACATGTTCGGGATCACCTTCGATGGTCACCCCGATCTCACGCGGATCCTCATGCCCGACGATTGGGATGGCTACCCCCTACGCAAGGACTTTGCGGTGGGTTCGGTCCCGGTCCAGTTCAAGGCCTCGCATCAGGTCGACTGAGATGACCGAAGACAAGCGCACCGACACCATCGACATCTGGGTCGCCGGCACGGAGGAGCCCGAGTTCCAGCCCACCTTCGAGGGTGAGCAGGAGATAGGACCCGAGGAGACGGGTGGTCGTCTCGCCGAGCAGTACGGGTCGGTGGTGGACGACGACTACCTCTTCGACGACGAGGTCTCCGAGGACGAGCGCATGGTGATCAACATGGGTCCTCAGCACCCCTCGACACACGGCGTGCTCCGTCTCCAGATCGAGCTCGAGGGGGAGGTCATCCGTCGCACCAAGCCGATCATCGGGTATCTCCACACCGGGATGGAGAAGACCGCAGAACAGCTCACGTTCGGCCAGGGCACGACCAACGTCACCCGCATGGACTACCTCAGCCCCTTCCACGGGGAGCTCGCCTTCTCGCTCGCCACCGAGAAGCTCCTCGGGATCGAGGTGCCCCCCCGGGCCGCCGCGATCCGGGTCCTGATGACCGAGCTCAACCGGATCACGTCGCACCTGGTCGCCCTGGCCACCGGGGGCATGGACATCGGTGCCATCTCGATGATGATCTACGGGTTCCGGGAACGGGAGTCGATCCTCGCCTTCTTCGAGAAGACCACCGGCCTGCGGATGAACCACAACTACATCCGCCCAGGTGGGGTGGCCGCCGATCTCCCTGCCGGCTGGAAGGACGACGTGGCCGCCATCCTCGCCGAGATGCCCCGAAGGGTGAGGGAGTATGACGACCTTCTTCAGTACAACCCGGTGTGGCTGGCGAGGACCAAAGGAGTCGGGGTGATAACCGCCGAGGAGGCGGTTGCCTACAGCATCACCGGCCCCACCCTGCGTGCCACCGGGGTCGATTGGGATCTGCGCAAGGTGTTTCCCTACTCCGGGATCGACCAGTACGAGTTCGAGGTGGTGACAGGGGAGAACGGCGACGTCTACGACCGTTACCGGGTTCGAGTGGACGAGATAGCCGAGTCACTCAAGATCGTCTCCCAGGTGATGGACACCATGCCCAAGGGCGACTACCGGATTCCCGACCGCAAGATCACCCCACCCCCTCGAGCCCGCATCGACGAGTCGATGGAGGCCCTGATCCATCATTTCAAGCTGTTCACCGAGGGCTTCAAGGTGCCCCCAGGGGAGACCTATGCGGCGGTCGAGTCGCCCCGAGGCGAGCTGGGCTGCTATCTCGTCTCCGACGGCGGGCCCAAGCCCTACCGCATGCACACCAGAGCTCCTTCGTTCTACAACCTCCAAGGTCTCCCCATCGCCATGGCCGACAGTCTGATGGCCGACACGATCGCCACGATCGCCTCACTCGACCCGGTCATGGGAGACGTCGACAGGTGAGCGTCTGGTCGGAACCCACACGTCAGAGGGCCACCGAGATCATCGGCCGCTATCCGAAGAGACGGTCGGCTGTGATGCCACTGCTCTATCTGGCAATGGCCGAGGAGGGTCGTCTCAGTGAGGAAGGCATGCGGGAGGTCGCCGAGTGGTGTGGCATCACCCCGGCCCAGGTGCAGGCTGTGGCCAGCTTCTACACCATGTACAAGACCGAGCCCGTCGGTCGATACCTCGTCTCTTGCTGCACCTCGATCAGCTGCATGCTCCTCGGGGCCGACGAGGTCCTCGGGGCGATCGAAGACCAAGCCGGGGTTCCCGACGGTGAGACCGACAAAGAGGGGCACCTCTCAGTGGAGCACGTCGAGTGTCTCGGGGCCTGTGGCGGCGCTGTTGCCGTCCAGGTGAACTACGAGCTGATCGAGGGTGTGACCCCCGACCGGGCCAGGGCCCTGGTCGACTGGCTGCGCAATGCGCGACCAGATGTGGTCAACGGAGACGAGATGCAGGAGCTCTTCGGCACGAGACGTTCCTTCGAGTGGGCCATCCATGAGGAGGACGGGGCGGTAGGGCCCTATCCGGCGTTCCAGCCCCTGGGGACGGTCGGGCGATGACCACCCTTGTCGTCACCAAACGGATGGCGGAGCACCCGGCCGACTCCCACACCATCACCCGATACCAGGCCACCGGGGGCTACCAGCAGGCCAAACGGGCATTGGGGATGACCCGGGACGAGCTCGTCGAGGAGGTCAAGGCCTCAGGTCTTCTCGGCAGGGGCGGGGCGGCGTTCTCCGCCGGTCTCAAGTGGAGCTTTCTCGCCCCGGAGCGCCCGTCATACCTGGTGGTGAACGCCGACGAGTCGGAGCCGGGGACCTTCAAGGACCGTCAGCTCCTCGAGAGGGACCCTCATCAGCTGATCGAGGGGCTCATCATCACCGCGATAGCCAACGAGGCCCATCACGCCTTCATCTATGTCAGGGGCGAGTACTCCAAACCGGCGCGCCGGGTGCAGAAGGCGGTGGACGAGGCCTACGCCGCCGGGTTCCTGGGCACGGGGATCTTCGGCTCCGACTTCGACCTGGATGTCGTGGTCCATCTCGGCGCCGGCGCCTACATCTGTGGCGAGGAGACCGCCCTCATCAACTCCCTGGAGGGTCTGCGCGGCGAGCCGCGTCTCAAACCGCCGTACTTCCCCGCCGCCAAGGGTCTCTACATGAAGCCGACGATCGTCAACAACGTGGAGACCCTCTCCAACCTGCCCCACATCCTGGCCCTGGGGTCCGCCGGCTACACCGCGCTCAGCTCCTCGGCCGACACAGGCACCTTCATGATGTCTCTCTCCGGCCACGTCAGGAAGCCGGGGAACTACGAGGTCCCCCATGGCATCACCTGGCGCGAGCTCATCTTCGACATCGGAGGCGGGATGCGACGTGACCGAGCGCTCAAGACCTGGATTCCCGGCGGAGCCTCGGCCCCCTGGTTCGTCCCAGAGAAGCATCTCGATCTCGAGATCACCAAGGACGCCACGGCCGAGGCCGGGTCGATGTTGGGGTCGGGAGCGGTCATCGTCATGGACGAGGACACCTGCGTGGTCCGGGCCGCAGAGAGGATCGTGCGCTTCTTCGCCCACGAGTCCTGCGGCCAATGCACGCCGTGTCGGGAGGGGACGAGCTGGCTCGAGATGATCCTGCGTCGTATCGACGAGGGAAGAGGCCGGGCCGTGGACCTCGACCTGATGCTCGACCTCGGTGACGGCATCAGCATCGGTCTCGAGTGGCCGCCGAGGATGACCACTATCTGCCCACTAGGGCCGTCGGCCGTTTCTCCGATCCTCGCCTTGCGCGACTACTTCCGCTCCGAAGTCTCACGGCACCTCGAGGCCGGTGGATGTCCCTTCCCGGGCGGGCACATCGCCGGTGAGGAGGAGGAGGAGGAGGAGTGACCGACCGGGTCAGGTTGAGCATCGACGGCGTGGAGCACGAGGTGGCCCAGGGTGAGCTTCTGATCAAGGCCGCTCAGGACACCGGCACCTACATACCGAGATTCTGCTGGCACGAGCGGATGAAGCCGGTGGGGATGTGTCGCATGTGTCTGGTCCAGATCGAGACGCCACGTGGGCCGGCGATGATCACCGCCTGCACCACCAACGTCGCTGATGGGATGGTGGTCGACACCACCAGCGAGGCCGTGAAACGGTCCCAGGAGGCCATCCTCGAGTTCCTGCTCGCCAACCACCCCCTCGACTGCCCCGTCTGCGACAAGGGTGGGGAGTGCCCGCTCCAGGATCAGGCCCTGGCCTACGGGCCCGGGGAGAGCCGCTTCGTCGAGATCAAGCGGACTTATGTGAAGCCGATCCCCATCTCCGACCTGGTGCTCCTCGACAGGGAGCGCTGCATCTTGTGTGCTCGCTGCACCCGTTTCTCAGAGGAGATCTCCGGCGACCCGCTCATCGAGTTCATGGAGCGGGGCAACCTGACCGAGATCAACACCTTCCCCGACCATCCCTTCTCCTCCTACTTCTCCGGGAACACGGTGCAGATCTGCCCGGTAGGCGCCCTCACCGCCAAGCCTTATCGTTTCCGGGCCCGCCCCTGGGATCTCGAGAGGGTCGAGAGCAGCTCGCTGTTCGACACCGCCCACCCACGTGTCGAGGTGCATGCCAGCCAGAACCAGGTGCTGCGGATCCTCGGGGTCGACCATCCCAACCTCAGCCACGGATGGCTCTCCGACAAGGCCAGATTCGGTTTCGAGTACCTGGGATCGGCCGATCGGCTCTCCACCCCCCTGGTGAGAGGGGGCGGTCGGCTCGTAGAGGCGACCTGGCCCGAGGCGCTCGAGATCGCGGCTAATCGTCTCCAGCTCATCAAGGATGAGGACGGTGGTGGGGCGCTGGGTGTGATCGGCGGCGCCCAGGGCAACAACGAGGACGCCTACGCCCTCGCCAAGTTCACCAGGGTGGCCCTGGGGACCAACAACCTCGACTGCCGGCTCGACGACACTTTGTCCTCCCACTTCCTGGCTGCGACCGTTGACAGGGCCTTGATCGATGACCTCGACACCTCGGGGACCGTCATCGTCTGGGGGCCCGATCTCAAGGAGGAGCATCCCACCCTGTACCTCCGGGTGCGTCGGGCCGCCCAAGAGCTGGGAGCCACCCTCATCGTGGTCCATCCCCGGGCCACCGGTCTCGACGACAGGGCGGTCGTCAAGCTGGGTTACCGGCCCGGGGGCGGCTTCGCCCTGCTCGACGAGATCGCTGAAGGGGCCCACTCCGACGTGAGCCATGCCCTGGCGGCGGCGAAGGTAACGGCACTCGTCGGTCTCGCGTCTCTCGCCGACGACCCGCGGCTCCCCGAGTCGGTGGCGGCACTTGTGAGGCAGAAGGCGCCGGGGGCCCGGATCCTCCCTCTCAGCTCCCGGGCCAACACCTATGGCGCCCTCGACATGGGTGTCGCCCCGGACCTGCTGCCGGGGAGAGTGGCGGTGGGGGCCATCGGCTGCGCCAACCTCGCCGAATCGTGGGGAGACATACCTTCCCGTCCCGGCCGCGACACCAGGGCGATCCTCGAAGGTCTCGTCTCCGGCGACGTCCGTGGCCTCCTCCTCGTTGGCGCCGACCCGCTGCGGGACTGCCCCGATCGAACCCTGGCGGGGGAGGCCCTGGAGGCAGCCGAGTACCTGGTGTCGATCGACGCCTTCGTCAACGACTCCAACCGCGAGGCCGATGTGATCCTCCCCGTCGCGGTGTTCACCGAGAAGGAGGGGACGGTGACCAACCTCGAGGGGCGTGTCCAGCGGGTCAGCCGGCTGAGGCCCGCCCCCGGGCAGGCGCGCCCCGATTGGGCCATTCTCGAGGACCTCGCGGCTCTGATGGGGGTGGGTCTCGGTCTCGGCTCCGCGGAGACGATCGCCAAGGAGATCGCCGACGTCGCCCCGGTCTATGCCGGTGTCACCTGGGATCTCCTCGACTGGGAAGAGCGAGACGGGGTGGTCGTCCCGATGACCGGGGACCAGCCCCTCAACCACATACCCGTGTCCCTAGAGGGCAACAGGGCCCCGAGGGCGGCCCTCACTCTCCACAGCGCCCGGGTGATGTATGACGACGGGGTCAGGCTGCGCCACTCGCCATCCCTGAGTCGTCTCGCGCCAGGGGCGGTGGCTCACCTCAGCCCGGTCGACGCTCCCAAAGTGGGCGCCCGGGAGGGGGCGACCCTGCGTCTGGTGACCAAGAAGGGGGAGGGTGAGTTCAGGGCGGTGATCGACCCGGGCACTCCTGCCGGCGTGGTGTACGTGCCCCTCAACCAGCCAGGGGCGCCGTCATTGGGCGCCGACGCCGTGGTCAGGGTGACGGTGGTCACATGAGCTGGGCTGAGATCGGGCTGGTGGTTCTCCGGGTTGTGCTCACATTTGGCCTGTTGCTGGTGGTCACAGTCATCAACGTCTGGGCAGAGCGCAAGATCCTGGCCGACATGCAGAATCGGATCGGGCCCGACCGAGCCGGGCCCTGGGGGATCCTGCAGACGGTGGCCGACGGTCTCAAGCTCTTCTTCAAGGAGTCGGTGACCCCCCGCAGGGTGGAGCTGGGAATGTTCCTCCTGGCGCCGTTCCTCGCCGTGGTCCCTGCCTTCCTCATCTTCATGATGGTGCCCTGGGGAAGACCGGTGGTCATCGGGGGAAACGAGATGCCGCTTCAGGGGGCCGACCTCAACATCGGTCTCCTCTTCATCCTGGCGATGTCCTCGCTGGCGGTCTACGCGGTGATCCTCGCTGGCTGGTCGTCGGGGTCCAAGTATCCGCTGCTCGGCGGGGTGAGGGCGACGGCCCAAGCCATCTCCTACGAGGCGGCGATGGGTCTGTCGATGGTGGCCGTAGTGGTCTTCACCGCCACCCAGGGCGAGGGCGGCACCCTTTCGCTGAGCGAGATCGTCACCCGTCAGAGCGGCAACTGGGGAGACATCTCGCCGCTTTTCGCATGGGTGCCCAGGTGGAACGTTTTCCCACAGATCGCCGCCTTCGTCATCTTTCTCATCGCCATCGTGGCTGAGACCAACCGGGCGCCCTTCGATCTCGTCGAGGCCGAGCAGGAGATCGTCGGCTTCCACGCCGAGTACTCGGGGATGAGGTTCGCCATGTTCTTTCTCGCCGAGTACGTCAACATCTTCTCGATGTCGGCGATCGCCGCCACCCTCTTCCTCGGGGGCTGGAACGGCCCGACGTTCGAGGGAGTCGTCCCCGGATTGGTGTCGGCGTTGCTCCCCACCGTGTGGTTCCTGGCAAAGACCTACGCCATCGTCTTCGTGTTCTTCTGGGTGCGGGCCACGCTGCCCCGGCTCAGGTACGACCAGCTGATGACACTGGGTTGGAAGCGGCTCATACCCGCCGCCGTGGTCTGGCTCGTGGTGTCGAGTGTGGTCATGGGTTGGCGTCAATTCGGACCGCCCTGGAGCTGAGAATGGGTGTCTTCGGCGAGTTCCTCAAGGGTCTCAAGGTCACCGGGGGGGTGATGTTGCGCACCATCTCCGGCAGGGAGCTGGTCACCACCCGCTACCCACAGGAGATGCGGGAGAAGCCGCAGCGGTTCCACGGCAGGCACGTCCTCAACAGGTATCCCGACGGTATGGAGAAGTGCATCGGCTGCCAGCTCTGCGCTGGGGTGTGCCCCGCAGACTGCATCTACGTACGGGGGAAGGACAACGATCCGGACAACCCGGTCTCTCCCGGGGAGAGATACGGCTACGTCTACGAGGTCAACATGCTCCGCTGCATCTTCTGCGGGCTGTGTGTGGAGGCCTGCCCGACCGAGGCGATCACGATGACCCATCTCTTCGAGATGTCGACAACAAACCGTCAGGACGCCATCTACACCAGGGAGACGCTGCTGATGGACGAGCGGGGTCGTGTCCCCCACGTATTTCCCAACGATCCGCTGGCCGACCTCTCGGAGCTCGACGCTGCCGATGGATGGCTGAAGGCGACGGCCCCGGCCGGTGTCGCCGCCTATGAGGGTTTCGTCATGTGGAGAGAGACCCCCGGTCCCGGCGACTGGTCGCCCGAACCGTCACAGGAGGAGCGCGATCGTCGATCGGAGACGGAGGATGGTTGAGGCCGTCGTCTTCGTATTGATGGCCGTCGGCGCCCTTGGCGGCGCCGCCATCGTCGTCCTCGCCCGCAATCCCGTCTACTCGGCGCTGGGGCTCCTCGGCACGCTCTTCTCGGTGGCGGTGCTCTACGTGGTCCAGCTCGCCCACACCGTGGCCGCCGTCCAAGTGATCGTCTACGCCGGAGCGGTGATGACCCTCTTCCTCTTCGTGATCATGCTCATCGGTGTCGATCGGGCCGAGATGATCGAGGAGAGCCTCCCCTGGCAGCGTCGGATCGTCTTGACGATCGGGGTGCTGGTGGTGATCCTCGCCGGGACCCTGACCGTGAGCGGTTTCGACTGGGTCCCCGCGGCGACTGTCACCAACCCCGGGGTCACCTCGGGCACGGTCGAGGCCATCGCCAGACCTATGTTCACCGGGTGGGTCCTCGCCTTCGAGGCCACCGCGCTCCTGCTCACGATCTCCGCTGCAGGGTCGATCGCCTTGGCCCACTATCGAAGAAGGGACGGCTGATGGTCGACCCCGGCTGGTACATGGCGGTGGCGGCCGCGCTGTTCACCATCGGCGCCGTCGGGCTGCTCGTCCGTCGTAACGCCCTCGTGATGTTCATGTGCATCGAGCTGATGCTCAACGCGGTCAATCTCACCCTCGTCGCCGCCGGCCGGGCCCTCAACGACATCAACGCCCAGGTGGCGGTGTTCTTCATCTTGGTGGTCGCCGCGGCCGAGGTGGTGGTCGGTCTGGCGATCATCGTGTCGATATTCCGGCACAGGGAGACCGCCTCGGTCGACGAGCTGAGCGAGCTGTCGGGATGAGCGAGCTCGTCTGGCTCGTGATCGCCCTGCCCCTCGCCGGGGCGGTGACGCTCCACTTCGCCGGCAGACTCCTCAAGGAGCCGGCTGCGGGCTGGCTGGCCAGCGGCGCCATTGGA
>JAKEHF010000239.1 GCA_022615295.1 Actinomycetota bacterium
AGAACCGAATCGTGAGCCGTGATCCCGGCGCCGAGGCGGTTGTCATCACCGGCCGGGTGCTCGACGGCGAGCGTCGTCACATCGAGGATGCCCTCCTCGAGGTATGGCAGGCCAACCCGGCGGGCAGGTATCACCATCCCGACGACATCCGCGACCTTCCTCTCGACCCCGCCTTCACGGGATTCGCCCGAGCGGTCACCGACCCCGTCACCGGTCTCTACCGCTTCGAGACGATTAAGCCGGGCCGAGTCCCCGACCCTGAAGGCGCCCTCCAGGCACCCCATATAGCCCTGATCGTCCAGGCGCGGGGCATGCTCAACCCGGTGTTCACCCGGATCTACTTCTCCGACGAGATGGAGGCCAACGAGGACGACCTTCTGCTTCGGGCGACTCCGTCACCCCGCAGGGCGACATTGGTCGCAAGCCTGGTCGAGGGAACCACGCCCAAGGTCTACGAGTTCGATGTCAGGTTCCAGGGTGAGGACGAGACCGTCTTCCTCGACTTCTGACCATGACCGGTTTCGACCCAGGGTTCACCACGCCGTCGATGAGCGAGATCTTCTCCCCGGGCAGCACTGTCGCCGCCATGCTCGAATTCGAGGCTGCACTGGCACTGTCGCTGGCGGCCGTCGGGGTCGTCTCCGCGGAGTCGGCGGAGCGTGTCGCCGAGGCCTGCGCCCGTCCGGTCCCCGACTCCGAGGCGGTGCTCGCGTCGACCTGGGAATCGGGGACACCGCTATTGGCGATCAGGTCGTTTGTCTCCGAGACGCTGGACCCAGCCGAGCTCCAAGCCTTTCACCACGGGGCCACCACCCAGGATGCCGTCGACACGGGGAGGATGCTGCAGACGAGGGACGCCCTCACCCTTCTCGAGTCGGGCCTGCTCGAGGTCGCCCGGAGCGTCCACCGTCATGTCGGCGAGAACCGTGACCGGCCTCACATGGCGCGCACCTTCCTGCAGGATGCCGTGCCCACCACCTTCGCGGCACGTCTGGTCTCGTGGCTGGCGTCGACCCTCGACCGACTGGAGGAGGTCAGATTGACACGGAGCCGGCTCAGGTTCCAGCTTGGCGGTCCTTCGGGAGACCTCGCCTCATACGGAGCCGCGGCCGGGCCGCTCCTCCTCGAGATGGAGAGACGTCTGGAGCTGCGGGCGACCCTCCTCCCCTGGCACACGGATCGGTCGCAGGTGTGGGAGATCGCCAGGGTGACAGAGGGTGTGGCCTTGACCATGAGGAAGATCGCCACCGACATCGCGCTACTGGCTCAGACCTCGGTGGGCGAGGTGATGGTTCGCCCCGGCGCCTCGTCAAGCATGCCGGGGAAGCGGAACCCCATCGATTCGGTGCGTGCCGTCGCGGCGGCCACCGCTGCCACGGGGCTCGCCACGATGCTCACCGGTGCCCCGGCGAATGAGCTGGACCGTGGTCTCGGTGGCTGGCATGTCGAGTGGCTCGCCCTGCCGATGCTCCTTCAGACCTGCGCCGCGGCCGTCGAGGCCATGTCCCGCTGTCTCGACACGATGGAGGTGAACGTGGACCGAATGAGTCGGTCCGCGGGTGGTGCCACCGGCGACTCGCCCATGGTCGACTTGGTGCTGGCCCGCTACCGATCGGTGGTCGAGTGAGCAGATACCGGGGGGAGACCGGCGAACTCGACTGGTCGGACCACAACCCCGAGGGGAGCCCGACGATCCTCCTCATCCATTCCTTGGGGACCGACAGGGGGATATGGGACGGTCAGGTCGGCTGGCTCGCCGGCTCGGGGAGACGGGTGGTCACGATCGACCTGCCCGGCCATGGTGGCTCGAGCGCCAACCCACCCCCCTACACGATCGAGACACTCGGCACTGACCTGATGCGGCTGGTTGCCGAGGTGACCCGGTCCGGGTCATACGAGGTCATGGGGGTGTCTCTCGGAGGCCTGGTCGCCCTGTGGCTGGCGATCACCGACCCGGCGGTGACCGCCCTCGTCGCCGCCAACACCGCGGCGCGTCTCGGCACTATCGCCGGCTGGTCGGAGCGGATCGCGGCCGTCGAGGCCCAGGGGATGGAGAGGGTGGGCCCGGCCGTGGTCCCCCGCTTCTTCGCCCCGACCACCGGACCCGACGTCTTCGACCGCTATCTGAAGGTGTTCGCGGCCACAGACCCCATCGGCTACGTCGGTTGCTGCGCGGTGCTCCGTGACACCGACCTCGGCGACCATGTCGGCGAGATCGCCTGTCCCACGCTGGTGGTCGCCGGCGATGTCGACATCGCCGCTCCGCCGGCGTTGTCGCTGTGGCTCCACGAGCGGATCCCGGGGAGCGAGCTGGCCGTGATCCCGGGAGCCGGCCATCTGTCCAACATCGACCAGCCCGAGACGTTCCACATCGTGGTGGGCCGGTTCCTGTCCCGGCTCTAGACGCCCCAGACCTCGGAGGCCACCTCGACCGTGCGGGCGAGCTTGCGCCACTGGTCGTCCTCGCCGAGCTCGTTGCCGTGCGCGGTCGAGGAGAAGCCGCACTGATGGCTCAGACCAGGGGGGTCTGAGGCTACCCACACCGATAACCTGACCGGATGGAGGTGACCCTCCCCCGTGAGGCATACGTCTCCGACGACTGGTACGCACGTGAACGTGACCGGGTCTTCGAGGGCCAGTGGTTCGCCGTGGGTCGCGTCGAGGAGCTCCCCGAGCCGGGGGATCATCTGGTCTGTGACGTGGTGGGTGAGAGCGTCATAGTGACTCGTTTACGCGACGGTGATCTCACCGCCTATGTCAACCTGTGCCGGCATAGGGGGAGCCGGCTCACCGACGCCACAGGCAAGCCGGTGCAGACAGAGATCGGTCCCACAGGCACTTTCAAGGGGTCGATCCAGTGTCCCTATCACGGCTGGACCTACAGCTTCGATGGGCGTCTTCGTGCTGCCCCCTTCCTCGACGAGGAGGATGGTCTGCGTAAGGAGGATCTCCCCCTCCATGGGGTCGGGGTGGAGACCTGGGGTGGCTTCGTCTGGGTGCATCTCCGACCCGAGACCGCCGAACCTCTGGGCGGCCAGTTCACCGAGACCGAGGGATATCTCGCCAACTACCCGTTGGCCGACCTTCGGGTGACCACCCGGATCGTGTATCCGGTGGCCGCCAACTGGAAGGCCATCGTGGAGAACTACAACGAGTGCTACCACTGTGGCCCTGTCCACCCCGAGCTCGTGGAGCTGGTCCCCTCGTTCCGCCAGCGGGGTGGCGCAGATCTCGACTGGGTCGAGGGAATCCCTCATCGTGAGGGCGCCTGGACCTTCACCGCCACCGGCACCTCGACCCGCCAGCCCTTCCCCGGGCTGAGCGAGGAGGAGAAGAAGCGGCACAAGGGGCAGCTCATCTATCCCAATCTGATGCTCAGCGTCTCGGCTGATCACATCGCAGCCTTCACGCTCTTCCCCCATGGCCCCGGCTCGACCACGGTCGTCTGCGACTTCCTCTTCCACGTCGACGAGATCACCAAACCGGGCTTCGACCCTTCAGACGCCGTCGATTTCTGGGACATGGTGAACAGACAGGACTGGAGGGTCTGCGAGGGGGTGCAGGCGGGGATGACCTCGAGGAGGTTTACAACGGGGTTCTACGCCCCGATGGAGGATTACTCGATGGACATCCGCAGGTATCTCGACGGTCTCATGTGATTCGGGTCCTCGTGCTCGGTCTGGGCGGGATAGGGAGCGCCGCGGCCTATTGGGCGGCAAGGCGTCTCGGTGGAGACGTGCTCGCTCTGGAGCAGTTCGAGCTCGGGCATCTCAGCGGCGGCTCCGAGGACCACAGCAGGATCATCCGTCTCAGCTATCACACCCCGGCCTACGTCGAGCTGGCCAAGGAGGCCTATCGGGTCTGGGAAGAGGTGGAGCGGGAATCGGGCGAAGACCTGGTGCTGAGCACCGGTGGTCTCGATCTGGCTCCCGCCGATGCCACCATCGGTCTCGGGGCCTACCGGGCCTCGATGAGGGCGGCGGGGGTCGACTTCGAGGAGCTCGACGCCGGGGAGGTGATGCATCGCTGGCCGCAATGGAGGTTGAGCGACGACGTGAGGGCCCTCTATCAGGCGAGGTCGGGGATCGCCATGGCCTCCAAGGCCAACCTGGCCCACCGGCGGCTCGCCCTCGAGCACGGGGCGAGACTGGTGGCGTCACAACCCGTGACCCGGCTCGCCGAGACCGCGGA
>JAKEHF010000055.1 GCA_022615295.1 Actinomycetota bacterium
CTCTCGCCACCTATCGCTCCGCGGTCACGGTGATCCAGCGAGCCGAGCTCGTAGAGCGCATCGGCCGTCTGGTGTCGGCGCGGGCGATGACACTCGGCGATGAGGGCAGGATCGTGGCGGTCCAGCTCAATGATCTCCTTTTAGGTGTCGACCACACCATCCGTCTCGTGCTCCTCGACTATGTGCGGCCGGTGCGCCCCGGGGTCGTCGACAAGGCGTTGGAGACCCTCGACGGTCTCTCCGGCTCCGACCTCGAGGACCCCTCCCGTGTCGGCAAGGAGCTCGGTTTCCCCGATCTGGACGACCCCGCCGAGCCCAGGGGTCATCGGGTTCTCTCCCAGGTCGGTCGTCTCCCCGAGAGTGTCAGGGAGGAGATAGTCCGTCGCTTTGGCTCGGTCTCTAAGCTGCTGCGAGCCGACGAGGGGCAGTTGGTCACCGTAGAGGGTGTCGGAGAGACCAGGGCCGCCCAGCTTCTGGCTTTCTTCTCACGTCTCCAGACCTCCGCCCAGGAGTGGGAGACCTTCCTGGATTGACCGGACCCACCGGTAGACTCCCGACCCGCCCATGGCCCAGACCTCGAAGTACTCCGTTGGTGACAAGGTCGTGCATCCTCAACACGGTGCTGCCACCATCCAGAGGAAGGTCAAACAGGAGTTCGACGGCAAGAAGATGGACTACTTCGTCCTGGAGATAGCCACCGAGCAGCTGACCGTCATGGTGCCCGTCGACCGGGTCGAGGATCTGATCCGGCCCGTGATCTCGAAGACGAAGTCACGGGAGGTGCTCAAGTCGCTGAAGGGCGATCCCGAGGAGGCCGGGGCCAACTGGAGCCGCTGGTACAAGGTCCTCAATGAGAAGATGACCTCCGGCGACATCTTCCAAGTTGCCGAGGTGGTGCGTGACCTCTCCTTTGCCCAGCAGACCAAGGGCATCTCCCCGGCCCTGAAACGAATGCTCTCCAAGGCCCGTCTCACCTTGAGCTCGGAGCTCGCCTTCAGTCTCGAGATCGACGAGGAGGAGGCGGTGCGCAAGCTCGATCGGGCCCTTCCCAAGGTCGAATCCCCGGAGGAATGACCCTGTCGCCGACCAGGACGGGCTGGGGTTTCGACGCCCACCGGTTCGGCGGTCCCCCACCACTGCTCCTCGCCGGTGTGGTGGTGTCGACCAAGATCGGCGTGGTCGCCACTTCGGACGGTGACGTCCTTGCGCACGCGGTGACCGATGCCCTTCTCGGGGCATCCGTCCTGGGAGACATGGGGGAGTGGTTCCCCTCCGAGGACCCCGCGTACACCGGGGCTGATTCGATGAGTCTGCTCCGCCAGGTGGTGTCGGCCACCGCCGAGCGGGGATGGAGACCGTCACATGTCGACGCCACGGTCATCGTCGAGACGGTGAGGATCGCCCCTCACCGGAGTGGGATCAGGGCCGGTCTGGCCACCGCTCTCGGTCTCGCCGTCGACCAGGTCTCGGTGAAGGCCTCCACGACGGACGGTCTCGGGGCACTGGGGGCGGGTGAGGGCATCGCCGCTGTGGCCGTCATCGACGTCGAGCCGACGCAGTGATCCGGGTCTACGACACGATGCGGCGTGACCTGGTCCCCCTGGACACCAGGGAGGAGGGTGTCGTGGCGATGTACGTGTGCGGTCCCACCGTCCAGTCGGAGCCCCATGTCGGGCATGGGCGATCGGCTGTGGTCTTCGACGTCATCCGTCGCTATCTGACTTGGCGTGGCTATCAGGTCCGGTACGTGAGGAACATCACCGACGTCGAGGACAAGATCATCGCGGCAGCCGCGGAGACGGGTGAGACCATGGAGGGGCTGGGGAGACGTATGGCCGTGCGGTTCGCCGAGTCGTACCACGGGCTCGGGGTCGCCGATCCCGACGTGGAGCCCAAGGCCACCGAGCACATCCCCCAGATCATCGAACTGATCGCCCGTCTCATAGACCGTGGTCTGGCCTACGTCCGCGACGGCGACGTCTACTTCTCGGTGAGGGCTACGGAGGGCTATGGGCGACTCTCCGGGGTGCGACCGGACGAGTTGCGCTCCGGGCACCGTATCGAGCCGGAAGAGAACAAGGACGACCCCCTCGACTTCGCCCTTTGGAAGGCGGCCAAACCCTCCGAGCCAAGCTGGGACTCGCCATGGGGCCCCGGTCGGCCTGGATGGCACATCGAATGCTCCGCGATGGCCGAGACCTATCTCGGCGACGGCTTCGACATCCATGGCGGGGGGACCGACCTGATCTTCCCCCATCACGAGAACGAGATCGCCCAGAGCGAAGGCGCATCGGGGCGTGTGTTCGCACGCATCTGGCTCCATAACGGAATGGTCAACCTCGGCGGGGAGAAGATGGCCAAGTCGACAGGGCGCGTCGTCGATCTGCGAGCCATCCTCGACCTCTACGGGGGCCGGCCCCTTCGTTTGCTCTATCTCCGGGCCCATTACAGATCTCCGATCGAGTACGTCCCGGAGCTTCTCGAGGAGGCCGCGGAAGCTCTCGGTCGGCTCGATCGTTTTCGGGAGCGGGCCACGCCCGGCGAGCCCGATCCGGCCGCCCTCGACACATTCCGGGCTGTGATGGACGACGACTTCTCGACACCGGAGGCGGTGTCGCTCCTCTTCGACCTGGTCAGGGTGGGGAACCGGCTCGCCGATCTCGGGGAAGACGTCTCCGCCCTGACAGGCGCCGTCGAGGTGATCGTCGACGCTCTGGGTCTCGATGCTGCAGCACCGGCCCCGGAGACCCTCGGCGAGCTCGGCGATCTGGGGGCGCGCTTCGGAGTCGAAGGCGATGGGGAGGAGGCGATAGTCGCCCTCGTCGAGTTGCGGGAAAGGGCCCGTGCCGAGCGGCGCTACGACGAAGCCGACGAGATACGCACCGCCCTCGCCGAGGCGGGCATCGTCCTCGAGGACGGCGCCGATGGGACCCGCTGGCTACGGCGATAGGGTCGAAGGGACCCACGCCGTCCTCGCCGCAGCCAGGGCGGGAAGGGTCATACGGCTCTACGTCGAGACCAGTCGACGCCGGCGGCCTCAGGTCTCGGCTCTGATCGAGGTCGTCGGCGCCGATCGGGTGGTCTTTGTCGACGATGTGCGACCACATGCAGGGACGGACTCCCCCCAGGGTGTGGTGGCCGAGTGCAACCCGATCAGGCCGCTGACATTGGAAGAGCTGTGCTCCGGGAGCGACGCTCTGATGGTTCTCGACCACATCGAGGACCCGCACAATCTGGGGGCCATCGCACGCAGCGCCCTCGCCGCCGGCGTCGGCGGTCTCGTGCTCTCGGCTCGCCGGCAAGCCCCCCTGTCCCCGGCAGCTTTCAAGAGCGGCGCCGGCGCCTTGGAGCTCCTCCCCGTGAGCACGGTCGGCTCCATTCCCGAGGCCTTGAGCCGTCTCAAGGACCACGGTATGTGGGTGGTGGGGCTCGATGCCCGGTCGGAGCGGAGCCTGTTCGGCCTCGACCTGCTCACCGAGCCGGTGGCCATCGTGGTCGGGGCCGAGGATGCCGGGCTGGCCGAGCTGACACGACGTCGCTGCGATCTTGTCGTGTCGATCCCCATGGACCCGAGGGCGGAGAATCTCAATGCCTCTGTTTCGGCCGCATTGGCGGCATTTGAGATAATGAGGGTGCGTCGTGTCGGCCACGACACAGATTCGCCGGGTTAGCTCAGTTGGCCAGAGCAGCTGACTTGTAATCAGCAGGTCATCGGTTCGAATCCGATACCCGGCTCCCCGCATTTCGGCATGGTCCGGCGGTTGTGATGCCCCAAAAGCCGCGCCTCCTCAAAATGCCCGTCGCAAAGCGGTTCTCCCAATACCCTGGCCGCGATGTTGGCTGCTGAGGACAGGGCGATCCTCGACTTCGAGCAGGGGTGGTGGACCCAACCGGGACCGAAGGATCAGGCGATCGAGTTCAGTCTCGGTCTGACCTCCGCCCGCTACTACGACCGTCTTCGCGAGCTCATCGCCGACCCGGCGGCGATGTCCTACGACCCGCTCACCGTGCGTCGTGTCCGCACGATGATCGAGACGGTGGTGCCATGACCGGTCGGGGTCGTCACGCGTCCGACGGCACGTCGAGCTTCTACCGCGACTTGGCGGTGATGATCGGCGGGATCGTGCTCGTGGGCGCTGCGGTCTTCTTCGTTCTCATTCTGCTCGCCGACGGCCCCACGACGACGACGACCGAGGGGGTGGTCACCACACCCACGACGGTGCCGGCACCATCGACCAGCACGAGCGGGGCCACCTCGACCAGCATCGATGTCACCACCACGACCACGATCCCGCAACGGGACCCTTCCGAGGTCAGGGTCCTCGTGCTCAACTCGATGGGATTGGCGGGAGCCGCCGGCAGGCTAACCGAGCGTCTCGCCGAGCTGGGTTACCAAACCCTCCCCGCCGACGACTACACCCCGGAGCAGGACCCGTCGCGCATCTGGTTCCGCGAGGGATTCTCCGCCGAGGCGAACGTGCTCCTCTCCCAGCTCCCCGACGCCCTCGTCGAGAGCATCCCCGAGGAGACCATCGGCGAGGGCGCCGATATCGTGATCGTTCTCGGAACCGGCTACGAGGAATGACCCGGGGTCCCCGGGGCGGGATCTCCCGGGTGCCCCGGCTCTGGATGCTCCCCTTGGGGGTGCTCGCCGGTCTGGCGGTCTCGGTCGCTGCCGGGGTGACCAGCCGAGCCCTCATCCTGGATCTAGTCGCTTGGTGGCCGGTCTGGGCCGGTCTCGCTGTCGTCGTCTGGTGGGCCAGGGGTCGGCTTTGGGGCGCGGTTCGGGTTTCCGGGCTGGTGCCGGTCCTCGGCTTGGCCCTGGTCGTGGGATTCCTCATCGGGCACATCCAGGGGTGGACGGCGATGCCATCGGCCGGAGGGGTCCTGGTCGGTCCGGAGCCCGAGGGTCTCGAGACCGTGGACCTTCAGGCGCTCATACCGGGGGAGCTCCGTGTCTCGATGGGCGGCGACTTCCTCTACCTCGTGACCCCGGTCAGATGGGGTGGTGAGGTCGGAGCGGCGGAGGGGATCGAGGAGACGTCGGGAGTGGCGATGCGGTTGACGCTTCGCCCCGATCCCGACAAGCCGATGATGGTGTTCGCAGGATGGGACATCCTGCTCTCGGGCGTTCCTGCCTGGCGGCTCGATCTCGAGGGGCAGGTCACGGCCGATCTGACGGGTCTCCGGGTGACCGGTGTCGACCTGGCGGGGTCGGGCCGGGTTCGTCTCGGTGGTGTGGCCTCCGAGACGATCGTCAGGGTCGAGGGCACCTACACCATCGAGGTGCCCTCCGGGCAGCCCGCCCGGTTGGTCGGGCAGGCCACGGTCCCGGGCGATTGGATCGCCGACGATGAGGGGTGGCGATCTCCAGTCGTGGGTCGGGGCTGGGTCGTGGAGGCCGGGGGAGGGGCGCGGGTTGTAGTCGAACAGCCCCAAGTAGACTCGCCCTAGATGTCTGCCGACCGGCTCCGTCGCGCCGCCCTGGTCGTGTGGACGGCGGTTGGTGTGATGGCCCTCGCCTGGGCCGTCCTCGTGATCGCCGACTCGGTCCGCGTGATATGGCTGCCGATGGCTTTCGCATTCGGGCTCGTCTTCCTTCTCAGCCCCCTGGTCAAGTGGCTGGAGCGTCGGGGTCTGCCACGTCTGGTGGGGAGCTTCCTCGCCTTCGCCCTCTTCGTCGCGGTGATCGTGGCGATTGCCTTGCTCGTCTATCCGACGGTCCGCGACCAAATGGCCGACTTCGTCCAGAGGCTCCCCGACCTCTACACGGGGTTGGTGGCCTGGCTCGTAGATGTAGGGGACCGTTTCGGTCTAGATGTCGAGGGTTTCTTCAGCCAGGAGGCGCTGCTCCAATGGCTCGAGGACCCGGCCAACCAGGAGACGATCCAGAACCTCCTCTTCGGCTTTGGGGCCGGTGCCGGCTTCCTGATCAGGGGGGTCACCGAGGCGGTGGTCATCATCGGCCTGGCCCCCGTGCTCGCCATATACATGCTCATCGACCTCGAGCGTTTCAAGGCAAACGCCGTGAAGCTGACCCCGCCCGCCTATCAGGAGGAGGTCGTCTATGTGGGCGGTGAGGTGGGCACCGCCCTCGGCTCTTTCGTCAGAGGGCAGTTGCTGGTCGCCCTCATCGTCGCCGCTGCCTCGAGTGTCGGCATGTGGCTCATCGATCTCCCCTTCTGGCTCCTGGTGGGGCTGATCGCCGGGTTCCTCAACCTGATCCCGTTCCTGGGGCCGGTTGTCGGGGGCGCGCTGGCCTTCATAGTCGCCCTGCTCAACGGTGACCCCTGGCAGGGCGTGCTGGCGGTGCTGATCTTCACCGGGGTCCAGCAGGTCGACAACCACGTGATCACACCGCTCATTCAAAGGACCCGGGTCAACCTATCCCCGTTCTCGATCGTGGTCGCCCTGGTCATCGGCGGATCGCTGGCCGGGCTCCTCGGCGTCCTGGTCGCGGTGCCGATGACGGCGGCGGTGAGGATCATCGCCGGTCATCTATGGCGGACCCGGGTGTTGGGTCAGTCCTGGATGGAGGCCTCCGAGGCGATGATCGAGGTCACCGAGCCCCCGGAGCGTCTGGCCCGTCTCACAAGACGCCCCCAACAAACCCGGCTCTTCGACACTCAGGAACTGACCGCCCTCAACCCGGAGACGTCCGATTCCTCTCCAGGGTCCGGGGCCTGACCGGCTACTCGCCCACCGAGTCGAGCTCGCCCAGATAGGCCTTGCTCAGGTCCGGGTTGGCGAGGAGAGCCTCGGCGGTGTCCTGGAGAACGATCCGGCCCGTCTGGATGACGTAAGCGCGGTCGGCGATGGACAGGGCAAGATTGGCGTTCTGCTCGACGAGAAAGATGGTCACCCCACGACCGCTGATCTCCTGGATCTTCTCGAAGACCTGTTCGACGAGGATCGGGGCCAGACCCATTGAAGGCTCGTCCATGAGGAGGACAGCCGGGTCGGCCATCAGCGCCCTTCCGATCGCCAGCATCTGCTGCTCCCCGCCGGACAGGGTGCCCGCCCTCTGCTTGGCGCGCTCGGAGAGCCTGGGGAACATCTCGAAGACGCCCTCGATGTCTTTGAGGATCGCCGCCTTGTCCGTCCTCAGATTGGCGCCGATCTCGAGGTTCTCCCGAACGCTCATCTTGGCGAACAGTCTCCGGTTCTCGGGGACCATGGTGATCCCCTTCGCTACGATCGCGGGTGTCTTCAAACCGTCGATCCGCTCCCCGTTGAAGACGACCTCTCCCGAGCGCACTCTGACCAGACCGAGAATGGTGCGCAGCGTGGTCGTCTTCCCCGCTGCATTGGAGCCGAGTAAACACACCGTCTCACCGGGCCGGACTTCGATGGTCACACCCTGCAGGACCTCCGAGGCGCCATAGCCGGAGACGACGTTGCTGAGGCTGAGGACGGACCCGTTCAAGCCAGGCCCTCCCTCTGGGCGGCGGCCGCCTTGCCGAGATAGGCCTCGATCACCTGGGTGTTGGAGGCCACCTCGTCGTATGTCCCCTCCGCGATCTTGACCCCATGGTCGAGGGCGGCGACCCGGTCGCAGACACCCTTGATCACCGGCATGTCGTGCTCGATGAGGACGATCGCATACCCGTACTCGTCTCTCAGCCTTCCGATCTGGGTGATCAGCTCCTCCTTCTCGGCCGGGTTCATCCCAGCGGCAGGCTCGTCGAGCAAGAGCAGCTTGGGACCGGTGACCATGGCTCTGGCGATCTCGAGACGACGGCGGTCGGCATAGGCGAGATCGGAGGCGAGGCTGTCCTCCCTACCGATCAGCCTGTTGCCGAAGAACGACAGGGCCTTTCTCGCCTCTTCGGTGATCTGGGCCTCCTCCTCACGGGTTCGCCGGTTGCGGGTGAGGGCCCCCCAAACACCGGCACGGGTCCTCGTGTGCCGGCCAACCATGGCGTTCTCGAGCACCGTCATCGCGTTGAATAGACGCACCGCCTGGAAAGTGCGGGCCATGCCCAGCCTGGTGAGGGCGTTGGGCTTGAGACCCGAGATGTTGTGGCCGTCGAAGGTCATCTTGCCGGCATCGGGTGCGTAGAACCCGGTCACGACGTTGAACAGAGTCGTCTTCCCGGCGCCGTTGGGGCCGATGACACCCACGATCTCGCCGGAGTCGGCGTAGAGGTCGACGTCGACGACGGCCTGCACCCCACCGAAGCGCTTGGAGACACCCTCGAGCTCGAGCAAATGGCTCACTCCGCCGCCCCTGCCAGAGCAGGCACCGGCTCCTTGACGGTCGCCTCGCCACGCAGCTCCCGGGCTCGGCGGGCGTCCGGGAACAGACCCTCCGGCTTGAAGACCATGATGGCCACCAGGATGATCCCGTAGATGTGGAGGCGGAACTCGCCGAACTCGCGGAGCAGTTCCGGAAGCCCGACGAGGACCAGTGAGCCGACGACCACCCCGGGGATCGAGCCCATCCCTCCCAGGACCACCACGGCGAGCACGTTGATGGAGACAAGGAGGGTGAAGCTCCCCGGGTTGGCTACCGAGAGCTTGGCGGCGAAGAAGGCCCCACCAAGACAACCCACCGCGGCGCCCATGACGAAGGCGAGGATCTTGTACTTGATGACGGAAATGCCCATGCCTTCTGCTACGTCCTCGTCTTCCCGCATCGCCGCCCAGGCCCGGCCGATGCGGGCGTACTTGAGACGGGTGCTGACGAAGTAGGAGACGAGCACGAAGCCGAGGATCAGGTAGTAGAGGATCCGGGGGTCGCGTGCATTGAACGGCCCCACGGGCACCGATGGAATCTCCGTGATGCCCTGGGGTCCGCCGAGATAGGGCTTCAGCCAGTCGGAGAGGACCAGGGTGCGGATGATCTCGCCGAACCCGAGGGTGACAATCGCCAGATAGTCGCCCCTGAGACGCAGCACCGGGGCCCCGATGAGGACGCCGATGATGACGGCGATGACGATGGTGAGCGGGATTGCCACCCAAAAGTTCATGAAACCGTCGGGAGCCAGGTTGGTCACGTCTGCCCCGACCAGGAATGAGGAGCGGGCGGTGAGGACCGCCACCGAGTAGGCGCCGACCGCGTAGAAGGCGACATAACCCAGGTCGAGAAGACCGGCATAGCCGACGACGATGTTCAGGCCGAGCCCGAGGAGGATGTACAGGCCCACAGTGCCCAGCACATCGCTGACGAAAGTGTTGACGATCCAGGGGAGGACGGCGAGGACCACACCGACAACGGCCCAGGTCACCACATTGACGTTCTTCCGGGTGACTCCCGGAACCCGGTCGAGGGCGTTGCGCACCCCACCGGCGCGCAACAGATACCAACGGAGCAGGAGTGTCACCCCGACGACGAAGACGGTGCCGACGATCGTGAGCCCCTCGCTACGGAAGAGCCAGCGGCTGGGGATTCCCAGCCCGGCCATCATGACCGAGAAGAGCGGCGCCCCGAGGGCGCCGATCAGGGTCGCCGAGATGGCCCGGGTGACGGTAGAGCGCACGTTGGGAGTGGCGGTCGACAGATACCCCCCGGCGAGACCGAGTACGGCGCCGAGGACGGCCTGGACGGGGAGGCTCAGATATGTGCCCTGGTCGAAGGAGAGGATGTCGAGAGTCGCCGGGGTGATGGCGATGAACATGTCCCTCGGCGTGTAGCCGGCATCGGCCAGGACCGTCATCAGGATGACAAAGACCCCGACGAGGACCCCGCCGACGGCGCCGGCGATGAGGGCGTCCCTTGTCGGTCTGAGAGGGGGCGACCCCCCTTTGGGAGCCCGTGCGGCGAGGTATCCGGCAGCCATGTAGACCAGGGTCATCAAGACCACCGAGAACTGGACCACCCCGGTGATGATGTTCCTCTCGTGGAAGGCGGCGATCATCCCCACCGCGGTCAGATAGATGATGATGAAGCCGCCGAGGAGGCCGACTCGGACGTAACGGGGAAGACGTCTCACGCCCGTTTCTCCTCGGGGGCGCCGAGGATCCCCCCTGGGCGGAAGATGAGCACCAGGACGAGGATTCCGAAAGAGACCACCGGCTGGAGCTGGTTGGGTGATGGGACTCCAATGCCGGTGAGGAACAGGATCGGGCCCACCGCCTCGAGGATCCCCAGGACCAGTCCCCCCAGGGCGGCACCGGTGATCGACCCGATCCCGCCGAGGACGGCGGCGGTGAAGGCCTTGATCCCTGGAAAGAAGCCCATGAAGAAGAACACCGAGTTGAAGAGTTGCACGAACAGGATCCCGGCGGCCCCGGCCAGCGCCCCGCCGATGGCGAAGGTGGAGACGATGGTCCGGTCGACGTCGATGCCCATGAGGGCGGCTATCTCCCGATCCTCACCCACCGCCCTCATCGCCCGGCCGATCCGGGTCCTCTCGATCACCAAATACAGTGCCAGCCAGAGGATGATCGCCCCGGCGACGACGAGGATCTGGGCGCGCTGGATGGTGAAGCCGGCCACCGGCACGTTGCCCTGGAGGATGTCGATGTTTGGGTAGGCCTTGGCCTGGGCGCCGTAGAAGCCCCGGAAGGTGTACTGGAGGAAGAGGGAGGCGCCGATGGCGGTGATCAGGGGGACCAGCCGCGGGGCGCCACGCAAGGGACGGTAGGCGACCCTCTCCAGGATCACGGCGATGCTCATCGAGACGAGGGCCGAGACCACAAAGAGGAGGATCAGGGCGGGCACCGGGTAGGTGTTGAGCAGACCCTGGTCGGCGAGAGCGTGGGCGACAAAAAAAGCCGTGAACGTGCCCGACATGAACACCTCGCCATGGGCGAAGTTGATGATGAAGAGGATGCCGTAGACGAGGGTGTAGCCCAGGGCGATGATGGCGTAGACGCTCCCCCGGGCGACACCGGCGACGAATAGATCGACCCAGTCCTCTGCTGTGAATCGACCCGTCTGCAGGGTGGCCACCGTCCCCGCGATCACACCGTAGGCGATGACCAGGGAGAGGATCACGAGGATGATGCGGCGGACGGGGAGCCGCTCGAGGAGGACCCTATAGCTACGCGCGGCCGTCTCGACTGACGTCAATGAACCACCTCGTTTGCTTGGGGACGCGGGACGGGTGATGACACCCGTCCCACGTCCGGCAAGGCGAGATCAGCCCCCGAGGGTCCCGAGCTCGCTATAGACGGCCTCGGTGAACTCACCGTTCTCGACCGTGACGACGGCAATGGTCGCCGACGGCTGGCAGTCACCAAGCGGGTTGCAGGTCAGGTTCCCCGTGATCCCGGGGAAGTTGCTCGTCGCGAACAATGCGTCCTTCAACCCGGTGCGCGGGATGAACAACGTGTCCCCGACCTCGATCGCCACCTCCTCGATAGCGGCGAGGATCATGTTGGTCGCGTCCCAGGCGTGGGCATGGAACACCGACTGAGGCTCACCGTAGGCGTCGGTGTACGCCGGAATGAACCCGCCGGTGTAGAAGTCGACATCACCCGAGAACGAGGCGAGGTCCGGACCCGAGATGTACACCCCGTTGGCGTTGTCCGCACCGGCGGCTGCGATCCAGTCCGGTGTGAACATGCCGTCGGAGCCGGCCAGCACCGTGTCGGCGAGGCCGTCGATCGCCCTGGCCTGCTGGGTGATGAGACCACCCTCGGCCACGAAGATCGGGAAGTACAGGAACTCAGGGGCGTCGGCCGCGATGTCGGTGAGCACCGGGTTGAAGTCGGTGTCGCCGACCTGGATCGCCTCCTGCTTCGTGATCGTCCCACCGAGCTCGGTGAATACGTCGGCGAACACCTGCTGGAGTCCGTCCGCGTACGGGGAGCCGTCGTGGATGGTTGCCGCAGACCGCAGACCCAGCTCGGTGTATGCGAAGTTGGCCACTGCCGCACCCTGGATCGAGTCGTTGTGAGCCGTCCTCAGGTAGAACTCCTTGTGGTTCTCCTCGGTCGTGAGGGCCGGTCCGGTGTTGGACGGTGACACGATCGCGATTCCCCTGTCGGAGAAGATGGTGTCGGCCACGCCCAAGGCGGCGCTGGAGCAGCTGGTCCCGATCACGGCGACCACCTGCTCGTCGGCGGCCAAGCTGTTGGCGCCGGCGGTCCCGCCCTCTGCGGAGCAGCCGTCGTCCTCAGCAACGAGCTCGAGCGGGTGCCCCAGGAGCTCACCGGGCTCGCCGTCGAACTCGTCGGCGCCCCAGTAGTCCAGGGCCAGCTCGACGCCGTACTGGCTGTCGAGGCCAAGCGACGAGTTCGGACCGGTGATCACCAGGAGAGAGCCGATCTTGATCGCCTCACCCCCGGCCACCTCCACACAGCCGAATTCGTCGGCCTCACACTCCGCCGGTGTCTCGGCCTCGCCCGGGGCACATGCCGCGATGACGAGGGAGAGCACAGCGAGGAGGGCGAGAAACCCGAGGTTTCTCTTCTTCTTCATTCATTTCCTCCAAATAGGCTTAACCGGGCCCCAGGGGCCGGCGTGGGCAGCATCATAGGGGTCAGAACCCGCCCGTGCGGCGGTAAAGATGGGTCAGGGGGACCGGACGATCATCGTCCCGGCCTGACCGGACTCCTGTTCGCCCTTGAGCCAGTACGGGTAGATCCCGACGCCGAGGAGACTCGAGACGGGGTCGAGGACGTACTGACCATCACCCTCGATCACGGCCTCGACCCTGATGTGCCGAACCACATCGGTGTTTGCGGGATCGCTGACCAAGAAGGTGTGAGTTGCACCGTCGGTGTTGATCACGGTGAGGCCGGATTCGGCAGAGACTATGAGACACTCCGGGTCGGGGCCGTTCCCACCCACGCGGAGAACGCCCTCACCACCGGTCATGTCGGTGCAGTGCGTCGGCTCGTGGCCGGTCGCCGCATGTATCTGCTCCCTCAACTCCTCGGGCGTCGGGGCCGTCACCGGTGCGGGGTCGGAGCACGCCGTCAGAACGAGCAGAGATCCGAGGAGCGCCCGTCCCACCATTTGGTCAAATGTAACGCTACACCGGACGCAACGATCCCCGACGCCTAGCGTTCCCCCGAATGTCGGGGGATGTCCGCGTTGTGGAGGAAACCCACGACCAGGAGAGCCGTGGCGGGGCGCCGGCGCCCTGGCTCTGGCTTCTGATCGGGCTCGCCGTCGGTTTGGGTGCCGGCGTGCTGTTCGGCGCCCCGGCGCTCACACCAACGGTGACCACCCAGGTCGAGGTGGGGGATACGGCTCCCCCCCTGCCCAACCCCTCCGAGGAGACCGGTGTCTCCGATGTAGTCGCCGAGTTCCCCGATGCACTGGTCGCCATCTCCCAGACCTCGATCGGCTCTTACGAGTACGTGTTGTGGCCCCATGTCTCCGACGTTGTGGTGCGTGGGCTCCCCATCGCCTCATCGGGCCAGGTCAGCGTGGATACCTCGGGGCGATGGGTGGCCGCGACCACCGCGCTGCCCGGTTCCGAGTCCGATCTGCTCTCGATGGGTCTCGTAAGTCAGATATCCCCGGTGGCGACGAAGGTGAGCAGCTACGCCTGGCACGACGGTGTGGAGGGTCTCCTGGCTTACACCACACTGGACGACGACGGTTGGGGTCTGTGGGTCACGAGCCTGATCCGGGGGCCAAGTTCCATCACCTCCCGGCCCGAGCCTGACGAGGAGGTGAGACTCGCAGCCTGGGGTGACTGGGGGTTCGCCATCCACTACCCGGCACGCGGCCGATTCGACCTCCTGACACCCGACGGATTGCTCAAGACCAACGTCACCGGGGTCCCGGTGGGCTCCCACGAGTCGGGATGGATCCTGGTGGTCGAGGATGGACAGACCACGCTGGTGAGCGCCGGCGGTGGGGTGAGGGGCATTCCGGATCTCCCCCAGGTCGACGGCCCGCCCCTCGCCGGGGCGATCTCACCCGACGGGCGCCGGGTGGCCGTCCTCGGCTCGAACGGCCTCGTGGTCGGCAGTGTCGACGGGTCGGAGAAGACTGTGGTGGTAAATGTGGGCTTCAGACACAGCCATGTCTGGTGGTCATCCGACTCTCGATTCGTGATCGCTCCCGCTCTCCGGGGGGTGACCGTGTTCGACACCCGCACCCGAGACGCCCTCACGGTCCTCGAAGACCATCTGGTCGTTCGGGTCGGGGTGATCCCTCTGAACGGGGCCTCCTAGACTCGAAAAGCGTGCCCACCGTCCATGTCCTCGTCCCTGGTTACGTGGGACAACGTGTCGCCTCGACTGTCTCGCTGATCGAGGCCGAGGGAGCGCTCATCATCGTCGACCCGGGCATGGTGGCGAACCGGGAGGCGATTCTCGCCCCGTTGCGGGCCATGGGACACAACCCGGATATGGTCACCGACGTCGTGATCTCGCATCATCACCCGGACCACACCATGAACATCGGCCTGTTCCCCAACGCTTCGGTGCATGATCACTGGGCGATGTACCGCGACGACATCTGGGAGTCCATGGACGCCGAGGGGCGGGTCCTGGCACCGGGGGTGACCCTCTGGGAGACCCCGGGCCACACACCCCAGGACATAACCACCGTCGTCGACGGCGACGACGGCGTGGTGGCGTTGACCCATCTCTGGTGGCAGAGCGACAAGCCCGTGGAGGATCCCTACGCCACCGACCCCGAGGCCCTCCATAGGGGGAGGTCACGTGTCCTGGGGACGGCATCGTTGATCATCCCGGGTCATGGTGCCGCCTTCACCCCGGACAGCTCCACTCCACGCTGAAATGGCCGGTCGCACGTCCGTCGAGGAGCTTGCGCCCAAGGACTCGTATCTCGGACGCGCCGAGGGGACTGTCCTCGAGGTTGTCGAGGACGGTCTCGTCCTCGACCGCACGGTGTTCTATGCCCGTGGCGGGGGCCAGCCCGGTGATGTCGGCGTCATCACCTGGGACGGTGGCTCCGTCGAGGTGGTCGACACCTTCCGCCGGGAGGGCGTCCCGTTCCATCAGACGGCTCCCGGATCGCCACTCCCCGACCCGGGGACCCCGGTGGAGGGTGTCATCGACTGGGAGCGTCGTCATCTGACAATGAGGACCCATACAGCCCTCCACGCCCTCTCGGGCGTCGTGTTCCGTGACTTCGGGGCCAAGGTGACAGGCGGGAACATGGTCCCCGGCGAGGCCCGCATGGACTTCGAGCTCGACGGGATCTCGGTCGAGTTCGGACGTCTCGTCGAGGAGCGTCTCAATGCCGAGCTGGTCAAGGGCTACCCCACCGAGATCATCGAGATGGCCCGGGCGGGAGCGCTCAAGGACCCCGACCTCATCCGCACCAAGGTCAACCTGATCCCGGAGTACGTCACAGAGATCAGGGTGGTCGACATAGTCGGGCTCGATCGGCAGGCCGACGGGGGCACCCATGTCGCCTCGACCCTCGAGGTGGGTCGGGTCGAGGTCGTCAAGACCGAGTCAAAGGGCCGGGAGAACAAGAGGATGAGGATCCGGGTCGTCGGCCTCTAGACACGGAAAGACCGGGACCGGGGGCCCATGTCCATTACCAACTACGGCAACCATGGTCGATTTCGTTCTCGGGCTGGTGCTGGCCGCCCTTCTGCTGAGGGGTTGGGTGCGGGGCCTTGTCAGGGAGACTCTTGGTCTCGTCGGTCTTGTGCTGGGGACCTGGGTCGCCTTCGCCCTGAGTCCCCTGATCGGTGACTTCCTCACGACCGGATTCGGGGTGACCCCCGAGGTGGCCCGGGTCGGTGGCGGAGTGGTCCTCTTCGTGCTCTTCGGGGTCGCCCTGTCTGCGGCGGCCATGCTCGCCACCCGGGTCATGAGACTTCCCGGGCTGACGACCGCAAATCGTCTCGGTGGGGCGGCCGTGGCCGTGGCCTGGGGAGTGGCGGTAATGGTGGTGCTGGTCAACGTGGCCCGGGTCCTCCCTCTGGCCGCGGAGTGGGAGATCCGGCTCGAGGAGTCGACCGTCGCCGAGGCCATCGCCGGCCCCACGGCCCTGCCCCAGCGGCTGTTCCACAGGGTCGCCGGGGGGACCGCCCTCGTCGCCCTGACCGCCATCCAGGACCTCTTCGGTACTCCCCGGGTCGTTCCCCAGGGGGACGAGGTGGTCGAGATCCCGTCTGCGCAGACCGACGAGATCCGTCAGGTGCGTGGCGAGGCGGAGACGATCCTCGAGGAGTTCAACAGGTTCCGGGCGAGCCGTGAGCTGGGTGCCCTTGCCCAGGCAGACCAGGTCACCGTTCTCGCCGAGGCCAGGGCCCATGCCGCATACACCGAGGGGCGGCTTGGCCGCAGCCTCGACTGCAGGGCCGACCTCGCCCCTGTCGAGAGGTGCACCGATCTGGTGGCCCTCGCCGCCACCTCGCTCGGCGCCATGGACGGCATCGTGGGTTCGGGCGACGGCGAAGTGGTCCTCACCGATCCCGCCTTCGACCGGGCCGGGGTGTCGGTTGTCGACGGTCCGCTAGGTCGTCTCGTCGTGGTCGTCGTCGCCGGTTGAGAGGGGGCCCTCAAGGGGGCGAGGACCACGACCAGGTACACGGTGAGGGCGCCGATCAGGGCGGCGCCGGTGAGGAACGGAGACTCAAACCGTAACATTCCTCGGTCTCGATCTCGCTCGGTCGAATTTGGCCCGGATCACACCACACGTCGTGGATCGACACGGTCCCGGATGCGAAGAGGAGTCTGCTGTTCACGGGTTGGCCACGATCGCCGCCACCCGGGCGCTACGGGCCCCGGCCACGGCGACCATCCCCACGCCTGCGAGCACGATCACCGCCCCGGCAACCTGGAGAAGAGAAGGCCGCTCGCCGAAGATGACGGCTCCCCAGACCATGGTCAGTGCGGGTTGGAGGAGCACGATGGTGGCGGTCTCGGCCGCGGGGAGACGGGGCAGGGCGTAGCCGATGAGGAGCCACGCGGCCAC
>JAKEHF010000056.1 GCA_022615295.1 Actinomycetota bacterium
CCACCAATCGGCAAGAGGCCGTGGACCAGCTCGCCGAGCAATGTGAGCTGATCCTCGTGGTCGGATCTCACAACTCGTCCAACACCCAGGCTCTGGTGAGGTTCGCCAGGGAGAGCGGCGGTGTGGCCCACAGGATCGACTCGGCCGGCGACATCGACCCGGCTTGGCTCGAAGGGGTGACAACGGTCGGTCTCACTGCCGGGGCGTCGGCCCCTGATCATCTCGTCCAGGAGGTCATCGAGACCCTGGCCCCCACCAAGGGTTTCGAGCTGTGGAGCACCACCGAGGAGGAGGAGTACTTTCCCTTGCCCCCACAGCTCCGTAGCTTCGTGACGACGCTGTCTCAGCTCGTCGAGGCGGGTGTAACCGCCAAGGGCGTTGGCGAGTCGCTGCTCGACCGGGACCGGGAGTGGACCGCCACGAGCGCCCTCGAGCTGATCAGCGCCTGAGGCGGTCCATGAGCATCCTCCCGGTGGTGGCCGTGGTGGGCCGTCCCAACGTGGGGAAGTCGACCCTGGTCAACCGTATCCTCGGCTCACGGTCCGCCGTCGTCGAGGAGATGCCGGGCGTCACCCGTGACCGGAGACAGTTCGAGGCCGACTGGGCGGGGCGTCGTTTCGTCCTGGTCGACACCGGGGGATGGGAGCACGAGACAGACACCGACATCGGGGCTTCGATCCGCGAACAGGCCGAGGCCGCGGTGTCGGCGGCGGATCTCGTCCTGCTCGTCGTCGATGCGACCACCGAGCTGACCGATGACGACATGGGTGTCGTCCGCATCCTGCGACGGGCCGAAGTGCCCGTGGTCACCGTGGTCAACAAGGTCGACAACGATGCGCTGGAGTTCGAGACCGACCGCTTCTGGCGTCTCGGTCTCGGCGCACCCCAACCGGTCAGCGCTTATCACGGGCGTGGCGTCGGGGAGTTGCTCGACCGGGTCGTGGAAGGCCTCCCCGATACGAACGACGAACCCGATGAGGCGACCCGGCCCAGGGTGGCCATCGTGGGGAGACCCAACGTGGGCAAGTCGACCCTCCTCAACCGTCTCACCGGCGAAAGCAGGGTCATCGTCTCCGAGGTTCCCGGCACCACCCGGGACCCCATCGACGTGGTGACGACCATCGGCGAAGACGAGTATGTGCTGGTCGACACCGCCGGGATCAGGCGGAGACCCCAGATCAGCGAGGACGCCGACTATTACGCGGTGCTCAGGGCGCGTGATGCCATCAATGACGCCGACATCGCCCTGCTCATGATCGATGCCACTGCCGCAGTGACCCAACAAGACCAGCGGATAGCTGCCGAGGTCACAGAGGCGGGGGCGGGGTTGGTCGTGCTGGTCAACAAGTGGGACGCTGTCGACGAGGAGCAACGTGAGGAGACCCGGAAGGCCATCAAGGACAGACTCGGCTTCATCGCCTGGGCCCCACTGCTCCGCGTCTCGGCGCGGACCGGCTCGGGTATCACCCGTCTGGGCACCACCCTCCAGCAGACGCTCCGGGCGCGTGCCCTGCGCATCCCGACGTCGGAGCTGAACCGCTCCTTGCGGGAGTGGGCCGGCGCCCACCCCCCGCCGGTGAGAAAGGGCCGCCGTCCCAAGCTGCAGTACGCGGTCCAGGCGGGAAATCGCCCCCCTACCTTGGTGTTGTTCGTCTCCGGCGGTGATCTGGGAGACGACTATCTCCGCTATATCGAGAACCGGCTCCGAGAGAGCTACGACCTGAAGGGGACACCGGTGCACATCGTCACCAGGGGTCGAAGATGACGGAGGAACCCGAGGACACCGGTCACGGGGAAGCCGACGACCAACCCGAGGACGAGGACCCGCCAACCCCCTTCACCTTCAAGCTGATGATCGTCCTCACCGTGATCTACCTGGGATATCGGCTGGCCGAGGTGATCGTGGCGGTGGTGCAGAGGTTCCTGCGCTAACCGGCCTTCACCGCAGCCGCCCTCCGTTTCGCCCGCTCTCTCCGCGCCTTGAGGGCATAACCCACGATCATCCCCAGCAGAAAGAGGATCACCGACAAGAGCCACAGGGGGAGTGGCTGGGTGAAGCCGAGGAAGGTGACCACCGCTTCCTCGGTGTTCTGGGCGACCAAGACCGCGAGAAGGGCGAGCGCGATGATGGCGATGATCGCGGTCGGGCTCAGACCTGTGGACCGCTTCTCCGGCTCCAGCATCTCCCTGACGTCCCTTACCGGCCGCTCCTCCTCAGTCATGACTGTCCTCCTGTGATCACGCCGGACGAATCTACCAACACGTGGGTAGCCTCGGGTGGTGGCCGCGGCCCAGATCATCGAGGTCGAGCCGGGACTCTGGCTATGGCGCATGTCCCACCCGGACTGGGAGCCCGAGGAGGTCGGGGATCGTCTCGTGACCTCGACCTGTGTCGAGAGTCGTGGAGAGAGAGCCCTCCTCGACCCGCTGGCCCCCGCCGAGACCGACGACCCGGTGTGGAGGAGACTCGACGCCGAGCCCCCGACCATGCTGGTCGTGCTCAAGCCGGACCATGTGCGGAGCGTGGACGTGTTCGCCCAGAGATACGCCGTCCCCGCCTATGGGCCAGACATGTTCCATCGTGACGACATCCCGGCCACCGAACTCGAGCCCGTCTACCCGGGAACCGTGCTCCCTGGGGGGATGGTGGCCCTCTACGACGGGCGTTACCGTCTCGAGACACCGCTCTGGATCCCCGAGCACGACGTCGTCGTGTTCTCCGATGGGCTCACCAGTCTCGGGGGTGAGCTCCAGGTGTGGAACACGCCGTGGCACGAAGAGCGGGTCCTGCCGGCGATGAAGGCCATGCTCGACCTGCCCTTCGACACCGTGATCGTGTCCCACGGCTACCCGTTGCATCCCCGAGTCGAGTTCGAGAGGGCCTTGCTCAGACCACCGTTCACCGGTGCCGTCTGACGTCTGATCGGCCGGTTCGATAACTCAGGCTCGTCAGGCTGTCGGTCGAGACGCTCAATGCCCGCCCAACCCCGGTGGATGACCGGGCCTCAGACGCCGCGGGCGGCGACGCCATCGGCCCGCGCCTGCTCGATCTTGGCGGTGCTCAGACGGGGCACGGCGTAGATGAGCAGTATGGCGAAGGCGACACCGGTGACGAGCCAGGGGAGACGAAGCCCGACCTCCCTCGTGAACAACGTCTCACCCAGCCAGACGACGGCGCCACCCAAGCCGATTCCGATGGGGAGGGTGCCCCACCCGAAGAAGCGATAGGCCGAGTTGACCCGGCCCAGGAGATGGTCGGGGATGATCGTCTGACGCAGGGAGACAGTTATCACATTCCAAACCATCCCGGTGGCGGTGCCGAGGACGAACATGAGCCAAGTCAGCGGCCACCAGGTTGTGGCGGCGATCACCACCGACGTGAGGCTCCCGCCCAAGATCGTGGCGTACAGGGCGAGGCCGCTCCCTAGACGCCGGCTCACCCACGGGCCGCTGACGCTGCCCAACACCCCACCCACGGCGGCCCCGGTGCCAAGGAGGGCGAAACGCATGGCGTCGAGCCCCAAGACCTCCTGGGCGAAGAACACAAACGTGGCCACCGCCATGTTGGAGAGACCGTTCATCCAGCCGAGCACGATCGCCAGACTCCGGAGCAGGGGATTCGACCACAGCCACCGAAAGCCCTCGCCGATCTCCCTCTTCCAGGCGGCGATGAGGAGCGGGCTGCGAGTGACGGCGCTGGCCAGCCAGGGGTAGGCGACGAGACCGACCCCGTCGCCCAGGTTGGAGACCAGGTTGGCCGTTCACAGCTTGACATACTGAGGCCCCAGCCTGGCTCGAGTGCCAACGCTCACCGGTTGTCCGTGTCCTGGCGGGGAACGGTGGGCAGCACCGTCGGATAGACACCGCCGATGAGGGCTTAGACCGTGTCGCCTCCCCTGGGCAACGCCGAGAATTCGACCGCCAGGTCCGACACCCGCTCCCAGAAGGCGGCGACCTGGTGACGGAGGGTGAACATGGGGGGGAGGTCCTCCTCCCACACACCCTTGTCAGAGGCTTCGGTGGCCTCCCTGAGGGCCTCGGTAAGCATCGGCGCCGGTGAGCCATCGCCCAGATAGTCGCCCTTGATCACGATGGTCCGGCCCCATGCGAAGCGCCTCGGCCAGCTCGGTCGTGGTGGCGGCAGGAGCTGAGATTTCTTTCCCTGATCTGGCGCGAGGGTATTGAATCTGTCCTTGGCGGTCGGTACGGTCGTACATATGTTCGAGGTGTTGACTCCATTA
>JAKEHF010000057.1 GCA_022615295.1 Actinomycetota bacterium
GCCCCTGAGACGACAGTCTCACACGTGATCAGACGCTGCTCCAGGTCGTCGGTGGTGAGTGCTTTCCAGTCCATGACCCGAACATACATTCGGTCCATGACAGATTCAAGACTCCCGTAGACGATCCTCAGAAATTCTTATCCACAAGCCTCCAGTGGGGACTCGCGAAACGGCAGTGTCAGGGTGATGCTCGACGAGAGCGCCCGAGACGACTAGACGGACTGGACCATGTCGGGTACATCGACCCCGATGAGGTCCTCGGCGGGCCCGGTCTCCCCTTCGGCGAGGATGGCCCGGCGACGTAGCGGCAATGAGAAGCAGAACCGGGCGCCGGTGGGGAAGCGCCGCTCGTACCAGACGTCGCCACCCATGAAACGTGCCAGACGTCGGGCGATGGGTAGACCAAGCCCGATCCCGGTCGACTCCCGGGCGTCGCCCTTGGACACCTGCTCAAAGTTCTCGAACACCCTCAGCGTCTCCTGGTCGGGCACACCGGGACCGTTGTCGGAGATGATCACGGTGTACTGGTCACCTGCGACGAAGCCCTCGACCAGGATCTGGTCCCCTCCGTACTTCCGGGCGTTCTCCATGAGGTTGCGCACGATCTGCTGCACGCGGCGCCGATCCGCGTAGACCCTGACCCCGTCGGGGAGGGAGACGAGCGAGGTCTTCTTCCCACCGTTGGGGAAGACCATGAGGGCGACATCCTCGATGAGATCGCCGAGATCGAACAGCTCCGGGTCGAGACGAAGACGATCCGCCTCGAGACGCGGGATCACGAGGACATCCTCGACCAGGTCGCCGAGATAGATGGACTGACGGTTGATGATGGTGAGGAACTCGTTGACCTCCTCGGCGGGAAGGTCCCGCCACGAGTCGAGCAAGGTGTGGGAGAACCCGGCGATCGACGTCAGCGGAGTCCGCAGCTCGTGGCTGACCATGGCCACGAAGTCGTTCTTGATCCGATGCGCCTCCTCGGAGAGACGGATCACTTCGCGCTCACGCTCCCGGCCCTTGGCCGTGATCCGCCATGCCCAGACGACGGCCACGACCCCGGTAAGGGGAAGCAGATAGGTCAACAGATCCGCGGGCAAATCGGGCATGCCATCTTCATATCGGCGGGACCGAGACTGCTCTGAAGACGCCTCCGCTCCTTAGGCGGTGTCGGCGTTGCCCACACCGAGAAGCTGTCTCAGGGTCTTGGTGAGGACACCCTGGCGCAGGTCGAACTTGTCGAGATAAGCGTCGACCCCCACCTCCCAGGCGGCCTGCTTCTCCTCGGGGGTGGCCACCCCGGAGACCATCACGATGGGCACCCGGATGTCGGCGGCCCGCATCGCCCTCACCAGCTCGACACCGTTGGAGCGTGGCATCGAGTAGTCCACGACCATGGCGTCGAAGCCGTCCGTGGCCATGGCCAGGACCGCCTCACGTGCCCCGCTTGCCACCTCGACCTCGAATCCCGCCCCGTTCAGCGTGGCGGAGAGGAGCTGGCGGACCCCTGCCGAGTCGTCGACGACCAGGACCCTCGGTTTGTCGTCGACGCCGCGGGGCCGCTGACGAGCCACCACACCGAGAAAGTTGGGGTCGATGACCACCAGGATCTGACCACCACCGAGGAGGGCGGCTCCAGTGATGTGGCCGACCCCCTCGAGGATGGGGCCCAGGTTCTTCACCGCGACTCGACGTCTGTCGACGAGCTCGCTCACAGTGACCGCCACTAGACCCGACCTGGTGCTCACCACCAGCAGCTCCGACTCGTCCGTCGGCTGGGGCGCGCCCACCGCCAGCGAGAGGGAGACGCATGGGATGGAGACACTCTTGAACTGGAGCTCACGACCGTTGCCCCGGCTCGTGATCTCCGCCTTGGAGAGGGGCATGGTGGCCTCCACGGCCGCCTCGGGGATCCCCCAGAACTGATCGTCGAGCGCGACGACCACCACATTCTGGAGGACCATCGACATGGGGAGGACCATGGTCACCGTGGTCCCTACCCCCCGTTGCGAGCTCAGATGCACCGCACCGTTCACGGTCTCGGCCGCCTCCAGAGCAGCGGGGAGGCCCTCGCCGGCTCCGGAGAAGTCACTTACGGTGGTCGCCGTGCTGAACCCGGGATGGAAGAGGACGGGTGACAGGTCCGGGGGGAGGATGGGGAGACCGCGATCGTGCGCCACCTCGGCGACCCGGTCCCAATCGACACCGGCGCCGTCGTCGGTCACGCTGATCTCGACCCTCTGGTCGTCGGCAAACGCCCGCACCTTGATGGTCCCGGTGGCCGGCTTGCCGGAGGCGACCCGGATCTCCGGGCTCTCGATACCGTGATCGACTGCGTTTACCAGGAGATGACGGAGAGGCTCCCTGATCAGGTCGACGATCTGACGGTCGAGCTGGACATCCTGACCCTCGACCTCAATCCGCACGTCCTTGCCCATGCGCCGGCCCAGGTAACGGACGAACTGGGGAAAGGTCGAAACCGCCTCGAAGAACGGCACGTTTGCCAGGGCCACCGCCTGCTCCTGGATGTCGCCGATCGACTCGCTGAGACGCTCGAGTTGACGTCTCCATGTCCTCCGGAACAGCTCGGGGTCGGCTCCCTCGATCGAGACCAGAGAGAGGTCGGCGAGGGCGTCGGCATCGAGGGAGACCTCGACGATCCGATTAATCAGCCTGTAGAGATGCCCGGTGTCGACACGGGTGGCGCCACCCATGAGGGTCTCTGAGACGGAGGTGAGCAAACCACCGAGACTCGCCGGATCGCTGGGCCGCAGGCCGACGACTTCGGACACCTCGGGGGCCCGAGTCGGGTCGAGCTTCTCGAGGAGCTCGCCTATTTGGGCGTCTCCCGCGTCGTCGAGGGCGGTCACAAGACGTCCTGCTATCGCCTCCATGGCCACGATGGTCTCGCTGGGAAGTGCCTCGCCCTCACTGATGGCACGCCACAGACGTTCCAGGGTGGCTCCCGCCTCCTTGATCGTCTCGTGGCCGAGAAGCCCGGCCGAGCCCTTGATGGTGTGGGCGTCCCTCACGAGATCGCCCACCTGCTCGGCGGAGAGCTCGCCCGCGGTGAGATCCCGGGCGCCCGCGACGAGACGGCGCGAGCGCTCTTCGAGCTCGTCGCGGAAGATGCGCGTCAGCTCAGGTGTGTTCAGGTCCATTTCGGCTGGTCTGCCATTGATCGGCATCGGGCCACCCACTCTGAATGGACCTATCGGCCTCCCCTCACTCCCATTCGATGGTGGCGGGAGGCTTGGAGGAGATGTCGTAGGCGACGCGGTTGATTGCGGGGACCTCGTTGATCACCCGTGAGGAGATTCTCTCGAGCAGCTCATGGGGAAGACGGGCCCAATCGGCGGTCATGGCGTCCTCCGAGGTGACCGCCCTGACGACGAGGGGGTATGCGTAGGTGCGGCCGTCCCCCTGGACACCGACGGTCTTGATCCCCGGGAGCACACCGAAGGCCTGCCAGACCTCCCTATAAAGACCGGCGCGCCGTATCTCCTCGCTGATGATCGTGTCGGCAGCGCGCAGGGTGTCGAGACGCTCCCTGGTGACCTCACCGATGATCCGAACCGCCAGACCGGGACCCGGGAACGGCTGACGCCACACGATCTCCTCGGGGAGACCCAGCTCCTCGCCGATGGCTCTCACCTCGTCTTTGAAGAGGTCGCGAAGCGGCTCGACGAGCTCAAGAGTCATGTCCTCGGGCAGACCCCCCACGTTGTGGTGGGTCTTTATCGTGGCCGCCGATGAAGAGCCCGACTCGATGACGTCGGGATAGAGCGTCCCCTGCACCAGGAAGCGGGCGTCCCCCACGGTGGAAGCGGCCTCCTCGAAGACCCGGATGAAGATCTCCCCGATCACCCTCCGCTTCTCCTCCGGGTCGATGACCCCGGTGAGCTTCTCGAGGAAGCGGTCCTCTGCCTTGACGTGGATGAGGTCGATGGCGAACACCGACTCGAAGGTCTCCTCCACCTGCTCCGCCTCCCCGGCGCGGAGAAGGCCATGGTCAACGAAGATGCAGGTCAGTTGGTCGCCGACCGCCTCATGGACCAGGGCCGCAGCCACGGCCGAGTCGACTCCTCCGCTCAGGCCGCAGATCACCCGCCCCTCGCCCACCTGGTCGCGTATGGAGACGACCTGGGTCTCGATGATCGAGTGCGACGTCCAGCTCGGAGTGGCCCCGCAGACCTCGTGGAGGAATCTCTTCAGGATCTCGGCGCCCCGTGGAGTGTGGACGACCTCGGGATGGAACTGCACTCCGTAGAGGCCCCTTTCCGGGTCCTCCATGGCCGCCACCTCGGCCCCCGGCGACCGGCCCACTGCGCGGAATCCCTGAGGGACCGAGACCACCTGGTCCCCATGTGACATCCACACCTGCTGCTCGGTGGGCAGACCCTTGAGCAGGACGGAGTCCCCCACCGTCTCGAACCTGGTCTTCCCGTACTCGCCATCCGGGGTGTGAGCCACCGAGCCTCCCAGGGTCTGGGCGATCAGCTGGTGGCCGTAGCAGATGCCTAGAGTCGGCACTCCCAGGTCCAAGATCCCGGGGTCGATCGTGTAGGCGTCGTCGGAGTAGACCGATGCCGGCCCCCCGGAGAGGATGAGCCCAATGGGGTCGAGCCGACGCACCTCGGCGGGTGTGATGCTCCAGGGCACGATCTGCGAGCGGACATGGGCCTCACGGACCCGCCTTGCGATGAGTTGGGCGTATTGCGCCCCGAAGTCGACGACGAGGATGGTCGGCTCGCCGCCCCGGGCGCTCACCCCATCCCGACCTTCTGGCTGCGCTGCAGCGACTTGCCCTCGGTCTGTAGGGATGGGGCGATCATGACCTCCGCCTTCTGGAACTCCTTGACGTCGGAGTAACCGGTGGTGGCCATGGAGACCCTGAGAGCTCCGAACAGGTTGCGTCGGCCGTCGTTCTCGTGGGCCGGTCCCACAAGGATCTCCTCGATGGTCCCCCGGTCTCCGACATGGACCCTGGCCCCCCGGGGAAGGGTGGGATGGAAGGTGGCCATACCCCAGTGATAACCCCGGCCCGGGGCCTCCGAAGCCGACGCCAGCGGAGAGCCGATCATCACCGCGTCGGCGCCGCACGCGATCGCCTTGGCCACGTCACCCCCGGTGCGCATCCCCCCGTCGGCGATGACGTGCACATAGCGGCCGGTCTCGTCCAAATAGCGCATGCGGGCCCCGGCGGCGTCGGCGATGGCGGTGGCCTGGGGGACGCCGACCCCGAGCACACCACGCGTGGTGCAGGCCGCCCCGGGTCCGACACCGACGAGCACCCCGACCGCCCCGGTCCGCATCAGATGGAGAGCAGTCGAATAGCTGGCACAACCCCCCACGATCACCGGGACCTCAGAGGCGGCGATGTACTCCTTTAGATTGAGGGGCTCCTCGCGGGTCGAGACATGCTCCGCTGAGACGACCGTCCCCTGGATGACCAGGATGTCCAGCCCGGCGCCGATGGCGTGCGACGCCCAGGCCCGGACCCGTTGCGGGGTGAGACTGGCGGCACAGACGACTCCAGTCGCCTTGATCTCGGCTACTCGATGGGCGATCAGCTCCGGCTTGACCGGCTCGAGATAGATCTCCTGCATCCGCCGGGTTGCCTTCTCATCTCCCAGGTCGGCGATCTCCTCGTAGTAGGGGTCTGGGTCCTCGTATCGTGACCAGAGCCCTTCCAGGTTGAGGACGGCGAGCCCGCCCAGCCT
Organism: Actinomycetota bacterium; assembly: GCA_022615295.1. GTDB lineage: Bacteria > Actinomycetota > Acidimicrobiia > Spongiisociales > ZC4RG35 > ZC4RG35. The sequence goes on from JAKEHF010000057.1 coordinate 5,718, forward strand.
GGCGATCTCGATGACGGTGTCGGGGCTGATCGCAGAGTCCATGGCCGAGCCCATCATGGGCAGCTCGAATCGGAAGGCATCGAGCTGCCAGGAGATATCGACGTCATCGGGGTCTCGGGTCCTCCGCGACGGGACGATGGCGATGTCGTCGAAGCCGAAGGCCTGACGACCGGACTTGCCGATTCCGATGTCGATCTCCACGCTGTCCTCCGGTCTCGGGCGCAGGGTAACAGTGACCCACCCACCCCGGTTGTAGGCTCCGCCCCGGTGGCTAGGCCATGGAGAATCGTCGACTTCGCCCTGGTCTGGCTGGGCGGTCTTGCAGGCGCACTGCTCGCCGTCACTGTCGCCGGCCTGGGGACCCTCGACGACACCAGCCTGGTGGTGGTCGGGCTTGGCGGCCAATACGTGGGCAACTTCGTGGTGCTCGGGGTGCTGGCGAGACGTCGCCAGAGTCTGCGGATGACTCTCGAGCCGGGGGACGTGCGCTACGTCGCCCTGGGGATCCTGGCCCAGATCGCGGTGGCGATCCTGCTCGAGCCTCTGGCACGGGTGTTGTTCCCCGACGGCCGCCCACCGCAGCAGATCGCAGAGATCATCTCAGACCCCTCGGCGGCCCTCTATCTCAAGTTGGCCATGTTCGGGGCTGCCGTCCTCTTGGCACCTCTCGCCGAGGAGCTGATGTTCCGGGGCGTGCTCCTGCGGGCGATCGAGCCGTGGAGCCGTTGGACGGCCATAGGGGTGACCGCGTCCGTCTTCGCCGCGGTGCATCTCCTCGGCGTGGACCCGGAGCGGTTCTGGGCATCGGCGCTGGTCGTGGCGCCGCCGATACTGGCCTTGGGGGTATGGCTTGGCTGGTTGACGATGCGCAAGGGACGTCTCGGACCGGCGATATTCCTGCATTCGGGCTGGAACCTGGTCGCCGCGGTCGTCCTCCTCCTGCCCCCGGAGATGCTGGAACCCGTCGGCTAGCTGAGACCGACCGCCTCGCGGACCGTCATCATGGTCCCCTCGGCCAGCTCCCGGCCCCGTTCTGCGCCGACGGACATCACCTGGGCGACCTCCTCGTCGGACAAGGCCTCATAAGCCTTTCTTATGGGCCGGATCCCCTCGGCGACCGCCTGGGCAACCGCCTCCTTGAACGCTCCATAGCCCCCGTCCCGGTGCTCGGCGATGAGGTCGGGGATGGGTCGCCCGGTGAAGAACGAGTAGATCTCGAGGAGGTTGGAGATCCCCGGTTTGGCGGTCCAGTCGTAGGCCACCTCGGCCCCGGTGTCGGTGACCGCAGCCCTCACCTTGGCCACGATCTGGTCGTCGTCGTCGGTGAGCAGTATCCGTGACCTCGGGCTCGGGTCGGACTTGGACATCTTGGAGGTGGGCTCCGTCAGCGACATGACACGTGCCCCGATCTCCGGTGTGATCCGCTCGGGTATGGGGAAGAGCTCGCCGTACCTCGAGTTGAAACGCTCGGCGAGGTCACGGGTCAGCTCGAGGTGCTGGGTCTGGTCGTCGCCGACCGGCACGGCATGTGCCTTGTGGACGAGGATGTCCGCGGCCATCAGCACCGGGTAGGCCAGCAGACCGAAGCTCTGGCCTGTCCTGTCCGACTTCTCCTTGTACTGGGTCATTCGCTCCAGCTGACCCACCCCGGCGAGGGTGGTGAGCACCCAGGCGAGCTCGACGTGCTGTGGGACGTCGGACTGGTAGTAGAACAGTGATCGGGACGGGTCGACACCGACGGAGAGGACCATCTTCGCAAGTTGCCGTCTCTCCTTCTCCAACTCCGAGGGCACGTAGGGCACCGTCATGGCGTGGAGGTCGACCACGCAGTAGACCGTGTCGTAATCGTCCTGCATCGCCACCCAGTTGTTGAGGGCGCCGATCAGATTCCCTATGTGAGGCTCCCCTGTGGGCTGGGCGCCGGAGAACACCCTTCTTCGCTCGGTCATCTCAGGCCCTCACCGTGCCCATGGCGACCCCGGGAGCCCCGGCGGCGACCACATGACCGTCGAGGAAGTCGGCGACGAGCTTGTCTACACGGACCGACGGAAGCAGCACAGAGGCCCCATCCTCGGTGACATGGTCGTAGACGGGCACTTCGAGCTCGGTGATGTCGCCACGTTCCAGACCACGCATTATCCACGCCAGATCGACGGCGTCGCCCAACGTGAGCTCTTGGTCGACCGTTATGTGAGGAGCTAGAGCGTTCGCCGAGGCGGCGAGGGCCTGGGGGCTGGAGAAGTCGGAGAGCCGGGACATCATGTCGATGAGGAAGGCCCTCTGTCTCTCGTTCCGGACGAGATCGTTCATCCCCGGCATGATCTCCCACCCGCCTTCCGTGAGCTCCTGGGTGTGCCGGGACCGCAGCCACGCCAGGGTTTGAGCGCCGTCGGCCAGGGTGCAGCCGGCGGGGAGGCTGAGACTCGCCCTCCGGTCCCTCACCGGCCGATCGACACAGATCTCGTAGCCCCCGACGACATCGACGACCTCCTGGAAACCTGCGAAGTCGACCATCGCGTAGTGGTCGACACGCTCGCCGATGAGATCCTCGACCGTTCGAAGGAGGAGCGTCGGCCCGTTCATGATCCCGACGCAACCCTCGAGCAGCGCGTTGAGCCGGGTCTCGCTGTCACGACACGGCTCGGTGACCAGGAGGTCCCTGGGCAGAGAGAGCAGGGCGGTGCCCGAAGGGGTGGCGATCAGGACCATCACGACGTCGGCGCGCCGACCCTCGAACGCCCCGAATCCCTCCAGGTCGGTGAGCTGATCACGTGAGTCGGAGCCGACGAGCAGGAAGATCTCCTCATTGAGATCCACCGCGTCCGGTTCGACCTGCTCTTCCTCGCCGGGCTCCACGGCAGCGACCCCGGCGGGCTCTTGCTGACGGTCGATGGTCACCCGGTTGACCCGTCCCCATGTCGAATAGGCGAACACCACGCCAAGACCTATGACGAGGAGACCGAGGACGACTGTGGCTGTGATGACGCGTCTTCTCATTGGGCGGGAGGCCTTGGCACCGGAATGAACCAGCGATTCTAGGGTCGCCGACGGGTCATCGATCTGGGGAGATCACCCGATGCGGGCCATGCTCTCGTTGATGGCGTCGTCGTCATCGGCGCCGGCTGCGGGGAGGGTGAGCTCGAAACGGGGGTGGTCGCCGGTGCGGACGTAGTTCAAGGAGCCGCTCATCAGCTCGGCGAGCTGTCTCGACACCGCCAGGCCGATCCCCACCGAGCCCGGCTGTGTCGGCGACTGGACGGACCGGTAATAGCGCTCGAAGATCAGCTTGCTCTCGGCCTCGGGGACCCCGTCCCCGTCGTCGGCGACCACGATCCGGGCCACGCCGTCTCCCCTTTCCCCGCTTACGAGGATCCTGTCGCCGCCGTATTTGATGGCGTTGGTCAGCAGATTCCTGATCACCTGACGGACCCGGAGCGGGTCTGCCCACGCGATGACGTCGTGGCCCTCGATGGTCACTGTCTTCGACGAGGGGTGGGACTCCCTCACCCCCTCGGCCACCCTCCTCACCTGGTCGACGAGGTCGATGTTCTCGGGCCGGATCGACAGGTTGCCGAAGTCGGCGCGTGAGGCGACCAGCAGGTCCTCCACGAGCTCGGCGAGCTCCCGGCTCTGCAGGGCGATGATCCCGTTCAGCTCGTCGAGCTCCTCGTCGCCGAGACTCGTCCGGCTCGACACCAGCTCCTCCGAGAGACCGACGATGGCGGTCAGAGGGGTCCGGATCTCGTGGCTCACAGAAGCGAGGAGACGGTCCTTGGAGTCGTTCGACGCCCGGAGCTCCTCGGCGTCGTCCTGACGCTTCCAATAGGCGCCGATCATGTGCGAAGCCCGCCACAGCGTCTGGATCTCTGCCTCTGTCCAGCGACGGTCCTTGGTGTACTGGATGAACCCGATGGACCCTCGCATCACCTTGCCGACGAATATCGGGACCGATACCTCGGAGACGATCCCGTCGTCGAGGTATGGCCGCTGCTCGTCACCCTCCAGCTCCCTCGTCCGCATGACCACCGCCCGGCCGCCCGACAACGCCTGGTACATGGTGGGGATCTCCGAGTACTTGCCGCGTTTCCACCCTTGGCCAAGACCGCTGGAGCGGCGGGCGGCGTCGGCGATGATCTCCCACCCCGCCTCCCCGTCGATCTCGACCGTCCGGTCGACATAGGCATAGTCGGCGTCGGTCGCCTCGAGGAGCGCCCTCGCCGCCTCATACACTGCGAAGGCGTCCGAGTGGAACAAAAGGGCCTCCGAGCAGCTGGCGATGGCGTCCTGGAGCCGCGCGGCACGGTCGTGGCTTTCGATGGCCGCGTTGAGCTGGTCGTAAAGCATCGAGACAAGGGCGATGGTGAAGATCACGCCCGACACGGCGATCATCACTCTCACCCCGAGAGCACTGGGATCGTCCCCCGTGAGGATCCCGACCGTTATCACCCAGACCGCCACCGTGGAGGCCAGAGCTCCCGCCCACACCAGCCGGTTCCCCGAGACCAGGGTCCCGGCAAGAACCGAGAACATCATCATCAGCCCGAACGTCGTGGTGAAGTCGAAGGCGGTGACGTTGGCCCCAAAGAGGGCCTCGACGACGCTCATGGCCCCGGTGAACCCCATGGTCACCAGGATCAGAGGGACCGTGTTGGCCTTGGGAGACCTGGCCACCCGTATCGACCAGACCCAGAGAGCGAGATATGCCGGCCAGCGCAGGGGTGTGCCGGCGCTCACCCCGCTGGCCAGCTCGATCACTGCCAGGGCGGGGATTGTCACGGCCAGGAGGATGGCTATGTATCGGTGAAAGCGAAGTCGGGCATCCACCGGGGAATGGGACGAATCCACACCGCCTAAATCGGCACGACAACCCACTTTTCTGAAGGTCTGCAGACCTATTGGTCGAGACCAACCAATTGACGGACCATCCGGGCCGTGGCCCCCCACAGGGTGTCGCCATCGAGGTCGTAGTACCAGACCTCCCAGCCATTCCAGGGAATGGACCACCAGCGCGCCGCGTCGGCCAGATCGGCGAGACGCGGGGTGTGGATGCGTTCTACCTCGCGCTTGGAGGGCACCAGCAGCAGAGGAGGGGCGACCCGGCCCACCACCGGGACCACGAGCAGGCTGTACTCCACCGTGTCCAGGGGGGTGAGAAACCCGAGGACCCCGACACGCGAGGGCTCTATGCCGACCTCCTCCCGGGCTTCACGGAGGGCGGTGTCCACCGGGCCGCCGTCCTCGGGGTGGGGCCGGCCACCCGGTAGGGAGATGTGACCGGCGTGAGTGGGCATCGTCTCGGGGCGTTTGGTCAGCACCAGCCTCACCTCTCCTTCGTCGTCCTCGTAGAGGGCAGCCAGGACGGCGGCCGTGGGTGCGTCTCCCGGCTCGGGATGAACGTCGTGCAAGTGGAGGCGGTCCCACATCTCGTCCTTGAGGTTAAGCCCGCCCGATATCCTGAGCAGGTGCCCAGGTTCTTGCTCGAGACGGAGCGTCTCATGCTGCAACGCTTGAGCCGCCGCGACGCGACCACCGTCGACGACGCGATCAGAGCATCGCTCCCCGATCTCAACCAGTGGCTCCCCTGGGCGCGCATGGACTACACCTCGAGCGACACCCAAGCCTTCATCCGGGAATCGATGCTCGCCTGGAGGGAGGACAGGGCCTGGGACTATTCCATCAGGTCGAAGGAGGACCGCAGCCGACACATCGGCAACGTCTCATTCTGGACGGTCTCCAAGCTAGGGAAGATACTCGAGATCGGCTATTGGGTGCGCTCCGACGAGACCGGCCGGGGGGTGTGCACCGAGGCGGTGGAACGGATCCTCCAAGAGGCCTTCGACGCCCTGGGATATCACAAGGCGGTTCTCCGCATCGCCGTGGGCAACGACGCCTCCGACCGGGTGGCCGAGAAGTTGGGCTTCACGCGGGAGGGCATCCTGCGTGAGGAGCTCCTCATCCGGGGGAACTGGGTCGACCACTCCCATTGGTCCCTCCTCGACCGTGAGTACCGGGCCCTGAGGAGGAGTGGGGCAACACGTTGAGCCTCGACTGAACTCGTCGGTCCTCCCGAGCGTCTCTAGATCGATATGACGAGGATGAGATGCACGTTGATCGCGCCACGGGCGGCCACCAATGATGAGTATGTGTGAGCACATCCAGGGAGCAACGACGTGGATCAACCAGAGGCTGCAGACGTCATCGCTGCGGCATCTGGGGACCTCGGTGCCTTCGAACGGCTGGTCCGACAAATGGAAGGCCCGGTGTTCCGTTACATCGTCCATCTCATCGGGGACCGGGCCCTGGCCGAGGATGTGGCACAAGAGGTCTTCCTACGCATGTATCGAAGCCTCCACACCCTGCGGGATGCGGACCGCTTCGTCCCTTGGCTGCTGGCCACGGCGCGCAATGCGGCATATGACGCCGGTCGGCGACGGGCACGTCATCCCATCGAGCTCGTCGGGGACCGCGAGCTTCCCGCCAGGGCGGAGGATCCTCACCTCACCGTCGAAGTCTCCGACGCCCTTTCCCGGCTGGAGCACGACTTGGCGGAGGCGATAGTGCTGGTGGGGATGGTGGGGCTCAGCTATGCCGAAGCTGCCGCCACGATCGGCATACCCGAGGGGACGATGAAGAGCCGCGTGTTCCGCGCCCGCAAAGTGTTGATGCAGATCCTCGAGGGGGGCGACCGTGGCTGAGCCCATGTGCGACCGGGTGCAGATGGAGCTGTCCGTCGCACGGGACACCGGTGGTGTGGTCTCCGCCGACCTGACGGAGCATGTGGCCGGTTGCGCCGACTGCGCCGCATTTCGTGATGGCCTGGAGAGACTCGACCTCCTCCTTGCCAAAGGCGACTTCACCCGGACGCCGGACCTGACCGACATGGTCATGGCGTCGCTGCGTCGCCCCGCGTCCCGACTCTGGGCCCTGGCCGCGGTGGCGGTGGTCGGTCTCATCATGGGGACCTTCCTCGGCCTCCGACTCGATGTGGTCCACGCCCAGGACCTGAGCGAGTTGTTCCACGCAGCCAGCCCGACCGTGGAGGGGCTCCGTGCCGACCTATTCGTCGTCGAGCGTGGCTGGCATCCCGAGGTACCGGAGAGGGTCTATACGGGGAGACTCGCCTATTCGGCGCCGGAACGGCTCGAAGTCGACCTGCTCGACACCACCGCCTACCCGGACGAGCGCTGGATTCCCAACGACGTCCATTGGGTGTTCGCCGACGGTGACCTGCTCGCGACCGCAGCCTCGCGCTGCCCGGTGGCCGCCCTCCCCGACTGCCAGACGCCACCGAGCACTACCGCGGTCCGCGATCAGAGACCATTCGATAGCGGGGTCCTCAACCCACTCGAGCTGGTGGGGCCGGGGAGGAGCCTGAACTGGTGGAGCGGCATCGAGGTCTTGGGAACGCCGACCCTCGATGGCCCCACTATCCAGATCTCCACCACCGTCGCCGCTGTCGACCTCATCGAGGCCCTGGTGCAGCGGGGTGGATGGAGAGAGCTTCATCCGACGGATCCGGTCCTGATGTGGCTCGACGAGGAGACACTGGCACCGGTCAGGATCGAGGTGCGTGCAGCCGCCACCTCCGAGCGCGGGCTCTGGCAGCTGCGTCGCGGCTATGCCGACCAGCCCGAGGGGGAGCCGATACTCATAATCGAGATGACCGGCCTCGTCGCCGAGGCCCAAGACATAGAGCCCATGCTGCCGGTCGATGCCCGGTCGGGTGGGTTCAGCGAAGGCGCAGCAGACGTGCCCGAGCCCGCCCTGGAGAGCCGGTTCGAGGTCCACAGGTCCGGGCGCTGGGCCTTACCCGACGGAGGACTGGTGGACGTGCGCTCGTGGAGCGACGGCCGATCCTGGCTGATGATCGAAGTGGCTCGAGGCTGGTCGGAGCCGCGCCTGTTCGGTCTTACCTCGCCCTTTGCCCGGCGGGTCGAGCTCGACGACGGGTCCGTGGCCTATCTCGACCCCGCAGGTGGAGCCGTCGCCCTGCATACAGGGGACCTCGACGTTCTGGTCTCCGGGTCGGTGCCCGAGACGGTCTTGCTGGCTACCGCCGCCACTCTCGGCCTCGAGGGTCGGCCGGTCCCCGACCAGTGGGAAGAGTCCTCGGTGGTCGAGGTCGAGGGGCTCCCCGAGGGCACCCTCGTCGCCGATCCCGAGGGATGGTCCATCCTGGGCAGGGTCGACAACACCCAGACCACGCTCCAGATGACCGGCGCCGGAAGTCGCACAGTGGTGATCAGCCAGACCCTGGGTGACCATCTCGACCCGCCCATCGGCCCCGACTTCGTGGCGGTGGACCTTCGTGGTGTCACCGGACGCTTCAACACGTCTTCGGGAACCCTGGAATGGGTGGAGTCGGGTCGGGTGGTCGTCATGCGAAGCGAGACTGTGGGGATGGACGAGCTGGTCCGGATCGCAGAGGCGATGAGACCTCGTTGAGACGTGGGATCGAGCTGGGGGTGCTGCTCCTCGGGCTGATGATCGGTTATGCGCTGGCGACTGCGCTGGGCGGGCCGGCCGGCATCGACCCTTCCATGAACCCCGGTCTCGGGCCACGTAC
>JAKEHF010000058.1 GCA_022615295.1 Actinomycetota bacterium
AAGATGTCGGGGATCCTCCAGGAGACGTTCAACGTCAGCGGGGCCCTCCTCGTCCGTCTCTTCGGGCGTTGGGACCAGGAGCGGGACCGATTCGGCAGGCAGGCCGAGCTGGTCAGGGACTGGTCGATAAGACGGGCGATGGTGGGTCGTGGCTTCTTCGCCGCCCTCGGCCTGATCTCGGCGATGGCAACGGCCGCCGTGTTCTGGGTGGGAGGGCTTCTCGTGATCCAGGGGGCGATCTCGCTGGGCACGATCGTGATGTTCTCGGCCCTTTTGGGCCAGCTGTATGGCCCGCTCTCAGCCCTCGCCAACGCTCGGGTCGAGCTCGCCTCGTCATTGGTCTCGTTCGAGAGGGTGTTCGAGGTCATGGATCTGGACCCCGACGTTCCCGCGCCTCTCCAACCTGTCGCCATGGTGCCGGCGACGGGTCGTGTCGTCTTCGACGACGTCTCCTTCAGGTATGAGACGGGGAAGCCGGAGGGGCTGGAGGCGGTGCGACGCTTCTGGAGCACCGACGACGACGAGTCACCCCTCCCGCGGCAGACCTCGTCGCGAGCCCAAGCCCTCAGCGATGTCAGCTTCGTGGCCGAGCCCGGCTCGCTGACCGCTCTCGTCGGCCCCTCAGGCGCCGGGAAGACCACCATCTCCTACCTCGTCCCTCGTCTGTACGACGTAACCACGGGGTCGATCACCATCGACGGCAAGGATGTGCGGGATGTCGCACCCACCGATCTGGCCGCGACCGTCGGTGTGGTCACCCAGGAGACGTATCTCTTCCACGACACCATCGCCGCCAATCTCCGATATGCCCGGCCCGAGGCGACCGACGAGGAGTTGGTGGCCGCCGCCCGTGCCGCCAACATCCACGACCTGATAATCCGTCTATCGGATGGCTATGGGACGATCGTTGGGGAACGGGGTTACCGATTGTCGGGTGGGGAGAAGCAGCGCATCGCGATCGCCCGGGTCCTTCTCGCCGACCCCCGGGTCCTGATACTCGACGAGGCGACCTCGCACCTCGACTCACGCTCCGAGGCCCTCATCCAGGAGGCCCTCGAGGTGCTCATGGAGGGCCGCACCTCGATCGTCATCGCCCACCGGCTGTCAACGGTCCGCAAGGCCGACCAGATACTGGTGGTCGACGAGGGAAGGGTCGTGGAGAGGGGGGACCACGAGGAGCTGATGGCGGCCCGGGGGCTCTACGCCGAGCTCTATCAGACCCAGTTCCGGTTGGTCGCCAGCTAGGCGCCCCTGGTCAGGTTCTCGAACATCAACGACTGGGTCGTCGCCAGGAGAAGTATCCCGCCGTCGTGGGCAAGCCAGAGGTGGGGGCCGGCCTTGAGCCAGACACGTTTGGGGAGGGCGTCGAGATTCCGACGACGACGGGGTGTGGGCGGGGCATAGGCCAGGACCCAGGGTGAGGGGGCGCCCAAGGCGTCGATCGGACCGAGGAGGTCATAGGACCCGAACAACGCCGCCACCGCCTCGGCCGGGTCGACCGGGCCCGACGTCGAGAGCCAATCGATCCGCCCACAGTCGGGACATGCCGTCACCGCTATCTCGTTCACCCACACCGGTTTGTGATCGCAGGTCATCGATCGAGAAGCTACGAAGTGGGTGGGACAGATTTTGGGCGGGACTTTCGGCCATATAGGGCCGGGCCATCCCTAGTGACCCGTCGCTAGAGCTCGATGATCGGCATCTCCTGGGTGTCCTCGATCCGGGACCCGGGGACCAGGAGGACGGGGAGCTTCGAGTTGACCATGACCCGTGCCGACACGCTCTTCCAGGCCTCCTCGGTGAAGAGGCGTCGCGTGGCGCCGAGTATCACCAGGTCGGCGTCGATGGCGTCCGCGGTCTGGATTATGGCCTCGGCCGGGTCGTCGCCCTCGACAAATCTCACGTCGGCGTCGATGTCGACCGCGGCCAGGGCAGCGCAGATCGGGTCGACCGCCCGCTGGCCCCTCTCCTCCAGATAGCGGGCCGCCTTCTCCTCGGCGCTGGCCGACGAGTCGGGGGTGTCGTCGAGGAACGATCTCCTCACGTTGTCGTCGAGGGATTCGAGGAACGAGCGGGGGACCCGGACGACCGTCATGACTGTCACTTCGCGTCGGTCGCCAATGAGCATCTTGCAGAAGTCTGCGACCGGGCCGGCAGGCAGGACGCCGGTGGTGGCGACGAGGATGCGCACGGACCGACAATACATGGGAGGGGGTACATGAGCCTGGGTGACGACCACTACCGTCCAATCGATGAGGTGGGTGTGATTGCCTCCGTTGATGGGAAGGTCGCCGTCGTCACCGGGGCCAGCCGTGGCATCGGGCTGGCCACCGTCGTCGAGCTGGCGCGAAGCGGCGCCGCCGGGGTGACCATCACGGCTCGGAAGCCGGAGAACCTCGAGGCCGCTCTGGGCGTGCTTCGCGATGCCGACGTGGCCGATGACCTGGTGATGGCTCTCCCCGCCCGGGCCGACTCCGAGGAGGCGGCCGCGGAGACGGCGACGGCGACGGTCGATCGATTCGGCTCGCTCGACATCCTGGTCAACAATGCCGGCACGAACCCGTCGGCGGGGAATCTGATGGACGTCGACCTCGGGGCGCTCGACAAGACGTGGGCGGTAAACATGAGGGCCCCCCTCCTCTGGGTCCGGGCCGCCTATCACACCTGGATGGGGACACACGGCGGCTCTGTGGTCAATGTGGCGTCGGTGGCCGGTCTCCGCCCCAGCCCCCTGATGGGCGCATACAACATCTCCAAGGCGGGGCTCATCCACATGACCCGTCAACTCGCCCACGAGCTCGCCCCCGGGATCAGGGTAAATGCGGTTGCGCCGGCGGTCGTGAGGACGAGGCTCGCCGGCATGCTCCTCGAGAACGAGGAGATGACCGCCAGGATGCACCCCCTGGGCCGTGTCGGTGAGCCCGAGGAAGTGGCTCGTCTCATCGTGTATCTGGCCTCTGACGCCGCCGCCTGGATGACCGGGGCGATCGTGCCCATCGACGGCGGCGTGGTCGGTGCGGCCTCGTCGGGGATCTCGTGACCCACCCCGCAGCCGACCCCGGGCTGGCGCTCGACTACCTGGTGGGACGTGTCGATGACGAGCCGTTGCTCCATCATGCCGGAGTGCTCCGCGATGAAGGTAGGGGACGTGTCGTCACCTACAGCCGGAAGGTCTTCATCCCCCTGACCACGCTCTGCGTAGACAGCTGCAGCTACTGCACCTTTGCCAAGCCGCCGGGCCAGGGCGGGGTGTACCTGGTGCCGGAACAGGTGCTGGCCATAGCCGCGGCCGGGGCCGAGCGGGGGTGCACCGAAGCCCTGTTCACCCTCGGGGACCGTCCCGAGACCAGATGGTCTCAGGCCAGGGAGTTCCTCGAGACTCAGGGCATGACGACGACCCTCGAGTACGTGGCCGCCATGTCCCGGCTGGTCCGGGAGGAGACCGGTCTCTTCCCGCATGCCAATCCGGGGCTCCTCGACGACGCTGCCATGGGATTGCTCAGACCCTTCAACGTCTCCATGGGGATGATGCTCGAGAACGTCTCGCCCCGGCTCACCGAGCCGGGGATGCCACACCACGGGACGGTGACCAAGCACCCCGCCGACCGCATCGCCACCATCGAGTCCGCAGGCCGGGTCCGGGTGCCCTTCACCACCGGGATCCTGGTCGGCATCGGCGAGAGACCCGATGAGATCGTCGACTCCCTATTCATGCTGCGGCGGCTGGCCGATCGTGACGGCGCCATCCAGGAGGTGATCGTCCAGAACTTCCGAGCCAAGGCCGACACCAGGATGCGGCGCTCGGCCGAGCCGGTGCCTCGATGGTTCGCCCGCGTCGTCGCCCTGGCCCGCTGGGTGATGGGGCCCGAGGCCAACATCCAGGTGCCCCCCAACCTGACCGACGACTTCGGTCAGTACCTCGCCGCCGGGATCAACGACTGGGGCGGGGTGTCGCCGGTGACCATCGACTTTGTGAATCCGGAGGCGCCTTGGCCGCATCTGGGAATGCTGGAGGAGAGAACCAGGTTGGCCGGATTCGAGTTGCGCCCCAGACTGCCCGTCTACCCCGAGTACATCGACCCCACCTGGATCGACTCCGGTCTCCTCCCGTCGGTGATGGCTGCGGTCGACGAGACCGGTCTCGTCCCTGCTGAGGCGGCGGTGGGATGAGAACGGTGACCTTCCTGCGGTCTCGACCCGCCGAGTCGCTGGCCGAGCCGACCGCGGTCAGCCGGCGACGTGAGGGGACCACGACCGTCGAGATGGAGTCGCCAACACAGGCGGACGTGGCCGGAGGGACCGCCGGCGGTCTGCTCATCGCCTCATCGGACCCCGCGGTGAGCGGAGCGGCCTCGTACATCGTCAGCCCCGGGGAAGCCCTTGCCCTGGCGGCCTCGGGCGTCGCCCCCTGGCGGATCACCATCCGCAACGAGGGGACCCGGGAGGAGGTGCTCGACGCCCTGGCTCGCAGCAAAGCCTCCTATCTCAGGACCCGTCGTTCCGAGGTGGGCGTGATCGCGCCGCTCACCGAGCTCCCCGGGGTGACAGCGGTCGTCTCGGTGTTCGTGGATGACATCGACCAGGCGCTGGCAGCGATCGGCGACGGCGCAGGAGATCTTGTGCTGCGGGACTGGAGTGTCGAGCGCATCGGGGAGCTGCGCGAAGCGGTCGGCGAGCTGACCGAGCGCACCGCCTATCCGATCGGTGTCGACATCGACGCGGCACGGGACGAGCTACCCGACTCCGTCTTCACCGTCTGGCTGGGGCTCACCGATGGCTCCGGTGCAGCCCGGCCCCGTCATCGGTGGGCGCCGGGGATGGATGTCGAGCCCCCGGTCCCCGCCGGGCGGATCTCGGCCGAGTGGCTCGACGCCATATGGGTCGAGGGACGTCCTGCGGAAGGGATCAGGGGGGCCGGTGCCCTGCGCCCGATCCTCGAGCGTGCCCTGTCGGGGGAGCCGCCCGACGTGGAGGAGATGACACGGCTGTTCATGGCGCGGGGGGATCAGGTGGACGCCATCGCCTATGTCGCCGACCTCCTCAGAGAGATCGTGGTGGGCGACACCGTGACCTATGTGGTCAACCGCAACATCAACTACACCAATCTCTGCTACTTCAAATGCGGCTTTTGCGCCTTCTCCAAAGGCCCCAAGTCGCTCAACCTTCGGGGGGACCCCTATCTGATGGGGATCGACGAGATAGTGGGTCATGCACGGGAGGCCTGGGACCGTGGCGCCACCGAGGTCACGCTCCAGGGCGGGATTCACCCCGACTTCACCGGCAACTTCTACCGCGAGATCGTGGAGGCCATAAAGGCCGAGCTCCCCGAGATGCACATCCACGGCTTCACCCCACTGGAGGTGTGGCAGGGAGCCGAGACCCTCGGCATCAGCGTGCGTCGGTTCCTCACCGACCTGCGGGATGCCGGGCTGGGGACACTGCCTGGCACGGCCGCCGAGATCCTCGACGATGACGTCCGTGAGCATCTCTGCCCGGACAAGATTCGCACGGCCCAATGGGCCGAGGTGATGATCACGGCCCACGAGCTGGGTCTGCGGGCGACCTCGACGATCATGTTCGGCCACATCGACCACCCCCGCTCCTGGGCCAACCATCTCGAGGTGATCCGCCACATCCAACGTCGCACGGGCGGGTTCACCGAGATGGTGCCCCTTCCCTTCGTCCACATGGGTGCCCCGATATTTCTCAGAGGCCGCTCCCGGCCCGGTCCCACATGGGACGAGGTGGTGCTCGTCCACGCGGTGTCCCGCATCGCCTTCCACGGGCTGATCGACAACATCCAGGCCTCCTGGGTGAAGCTGGGTCTGGATGGAGGGGCCCGGCTTCTCGACGCCGGGTGCAACGACCTGGGGGGAACCCTGATGGGCGAGATCATCACCCGCAGCGCCGGAGCCGAGCACGGCCAGGAGGTGACACCGGCTCAGTTCCGCGAGGTCATCGCCTCTGTCGGTCGCACCCCGGCCCAGCGCAATACCACCTACGAGATCCTCGTCCCAGGGTCGTCCTAGCCCCGGTAGGCCATCCCACGGGGGGCCGGGGCGAAACCCCACTCGCGCAGTGCAGCCGCCAAGGGTGAGGCACCGATCGACTCCCCGTTCACGGTCACGAGGGTGAGTCTCCGGTGCCGGGCCCCCACCTCGGCGAGGGCCCGTGAGACCTCACCGAACCGGTCCGGCGTGGCGTCGAGGAGAGTCAGGCCACGACGTCCTCTGTCGAGATGACCGATGAGCTGGCCATCGTCGAGGATCACGTAGGCGCCTGCATCACGGGCAAGACGACCAGCCCCGATCTCCGGCCAGGCGAGAGCGGCCCCATAGGGGTTGCCCGGGTCGGTGGCAGCGAGCACCAGGGTGCCCCCGGCGATTGTTCCACGAAGACGGTCGACCGCCCCGGGGTGGGCGAATTGGGAACCGCCCAGACCTTCGACGAAATAGCCGCGTCTCACCCGGCCGGTCTCCTCGAGCCCTGTCAGCACCGGGTAGACCGCGGAGAATCCGCCCGGGATGCCTTCGTACATGGCGACGTCCCTGGTCACAACTCCGTGACGGTCGAGGAGCATCTCGGTCCGGGCCACGGCCTTCTCGGCCTCTGATGCAACTGCCCCAGTCCCGGTGAGCGACCAGCGCCCAGCGGCATGGGGGGCGAGTCTCGATCCGAGTGGTCGCCGGCCGGTCGGGGATCCGCCCCTTCGTCGGAGATAGGCACGTACCGGCTCGAAGGTGTCATTGGTGACATAACCACCCCACACCAGGTCCCACACGGCCTCGAGCCGGGCGTCCGGGTCACCACCGCCGGTGGCCTCGTATATCTCGGTGAAGAAGCTGGCCCCATGTCTTCGGAGATGCTCGAGTATCGGCTCGGTCTCCGGGCCGAGCATTTCGGGGTCTGGCCCCTGCCATAGCGTGGCCAGCCGATCACGGGGATAGAGGGCGACACGACCGTCACGTGTCCCGAGACGTCCCTGGCCCACCCAGGTCAACTCACCGGAGAGGAGCAGCGAGTCGATCTCGCCGTTGTAACCGCCGACCCGCGCCGTGAGCACGTCCCTCTCCAGCACCGATGCCGGCACCACGGCGCCGGTGAGGAGACCTACCGTCTCCCGAAGCGCCCCCCGACTCGGGTCTGGACGCACCCCTTGCCATAGGGGGAGAAAACGGGCCAGGGTCGTCTGGGGCACCGGTTCGATCTCGTTGCGGAGGAGGGCCAGGGAGCGTCGCTTGAGCCGGCGGAGCACCTCCGCTTCGACCCACTCCCGACCCTCGGCGCCACGACGAAACGCCCCTTCGACAATCCGTCCTGTGTCGACCAGACGGCGCAGGGCGCTCTCCACGACGCCCGCAGGCATGGCCAGCGCGGAGGCCGCCTCACCGGTCGTGAAGGGGCCGTGGGTGCGGGCATACCGACCGACTACGTCACCGAGCGGGTCGGGCACGGGGGCGAGGAAGACGTGGGGCACACCGGGGGGTGGGGCCATCCCCAGGGCATCCCGCAGCCTGGCGACGTCCTCGATGGCGGCCCATCTCCCCTCGGCCCCGATCCGGACTACGCGATGCTCATCCTCGAGGAGATCGAGGACGATCGGGACGTCCATCGAACGACATCTGACCTCGATGTCGTCGGTGGTCAGGGGTCCCAGGTCGCGCAGCATGTCGTGAAGCCGGTCGGGCGACGAGGCGTGCCGACCCTCTACCAGCCACTGGAGCTCGAGCTCAACGGTGGCGATCACACCCGGGTCGATGAGCTCGCGGAGCTCACCCTCACCGAGCAGCTCTGCGAGCAGGGACCGGTCGAGACTGAGGGCGGCGGCCCTCCTCTCGGCGAGGGGGGCATCGCCTTCGTAGAGATATGTGGCGACGAAGGCGAAGAGGAGGGAGCTGGCGAAGGGACTGGGCCCGACGGTGTCGACCGCCACCACCCGCACACGTCGCGATCTGATGTCTGTGAGAAGACCACGAAGCGAGGGCAGGTCGAAGACGTCGTTGAGCACCTCGCGGTAGACCTCGAGCAGGATGGGGAAACCGCCAAAGGACCGGGCCACGGCGAGGAGATTGGCGGACCGACGCCGCTGCATCCAGAGTGGTGTCCGCTCACCTGGGCGACGGCGGGGCAACAGCAGGGCCCTTCCGGCCGCCTCCCGGAATCGCGCCGCGAAGAGTGCCGTGTCGGCGAGATGCTCGATCAGCAGCTCGTCGAGCTCCTCAGGGTCGATGAGGAGGTCGTCGGGGTCAGGGGGCTCATCGGCGTCAGGAAAGCGAAAGGCGATCCCGTCGTCGGACCAAATGACGTCGATGTCGGTTCCGTGACGATCACGAAAGCCATGTCTCAGGGCCAGGGCCCACGGTGCGTGGAGTCTCGAGCCGTAGGGTGAGAGGAGGACTACGCGCCAGTCGCCGATCTCATCACGGAATCTCTCCACGACCAGGGTGGTGTCTGTGGGGAGATGACCAGTGGCCTCCGTCTCCTCGCGCAGATAGGCGGCGAGATTCGCCGCGGCGAGCCGGTCGAGACTGTATCTCTGCAAGAGGACGGTCTCGGGGTCGTCCATCGCGCCGATCTCCCTGACGAACCTCCCGACGGCGCGCCCGGTTTCGACCGGCCGGCCTGGGGCGTCCCCACGCCAGAAGGGCATGCGGGGGGACACGTCAACCGGAGCGGGGTTCACCTCGACACGGTCATGAGTTATCCGGCTGATCCTCCACGTCGTCGAGCCGAGGAGAAAGGTGTCGCCCTCACGACTCTCGTAGACCATCTCCTCGTCGAGCTCGCCGACACGACTGCCGTCAGGGAGGGTCACGCGATACAACCCGCGATCGGGGATGGTCCCGGGATTGGTGACCACCAGTTGTCTCGCCCCCGGGCGCGGGCTCACCTGGTCGGTGGTCCGGTCCCAGTTCACTCGGGGCCGCAGCTCGGCGAAAAGGTCGGAGGGATAGAGACCCGAGAGCATGTCGAGGGTGGCGTCGTGGAGTGAGCGGCTCAACCCCGAGTAGGGGGCGGCGCGACGGACCATGTCGTAGAGGACCTGGGAGCTGACACCTCCGGTCGCCACGACGTGGGCTACGAGCTGCTGGGCGAGGACGTCCAGCGGGTTCTCCGGGACCCGGGTCGGTTCGACGTTGCCGTTCGTCATCTCAGACGCGACCACCGTGGCGGTGAGCAGGTCGCCGCGATACTTGGGGAAGATCCTGGCCCGGGCGACGCCACCGACACGATGACCGGACCGGCCAACCCTTTGCAGCCCGGAGGCGACCGAAGTGGGTGACTCCACCTGGATCACCAGGTCAACGGAGCCCATGTCGATGCCCAGCTCCAGAGAGGAGGTGGCCACGACTGCCTTGAGCTCGCCGCGTTTCAATGCCTCCTCGATGGCGACACGTTGCTCTCGTGAGACCGAGCCGTGATGGGCTCGGGCGATCTCGGATCCGGCGAGGTTGTTCACCTCGGCACAGATCCTCTCGGCCAGACGTCGCGAGTTGGCGAACACGATCGTGCCGGCGTGCCGTACGATGAGATCTGCCAACTCGGGGTAGACCGTCGGCCAGATGGACCGGGTGGACGGCCCGTCGGGGTCGAGCGGGTCCGGGACACCCGGGGAGCCCATGTCCTCGGTGGGCACCACTATCTGGAGGTCGAGCGTGCGCTCCACCGGCACGTCGACAACGCTCACCTGACGCGGGGTCCACGTGTCATTGGCGACCGTGCCGCCACCGAGGAAACGTGCGATGACCTCCAGCGGGCGCTGGGTAGCCGAGAGGCCGATCCTCTGCGGGGAGTGCTCGGTGATCTCCTCGAGACGCTCGAGCGACAGGGCGAGATGGGCTCCCCGCTTCGACCCGGCTACGGCGTGGACCTCGTCGACGATGACCCATCGCACCGACGCCAGAGTGGATCTCACCGCAGAGGTGAGCATGAGATAGAAGGACTCGGGTGTCGTGATGAGGATGTCGGGGGGATGCCGCTCCATTCGCCGTCGGTCCTCGGCGGGGGTGTCACCGGTCCGGATGAAGGTGGTCAGCTCGGGTGGGGCGCCCAACCCGAGCCGCAGGGCGGCGTGACGGATCCCGGCGAGCGGTGCCCGTAGGTTTCGGTCGACGTCGTGGGCCAGCGCCTTGAGCGGGGACACATAGAGCACCCGGCAGCGTTTCGAGGTCTGGGGCAGTGGTTCGGAATGGAGACGGTCGATGGCCCAGAGGAAGGCGGCGAGGGTCTTTCCCGACCCGGTGGGGGCGTGGATGAGGGTGTGCCGGCCCTCAGCGATCTCGGGCCAGCCCATTGTCTGGGCCGGAGTGGGCTCGGCGAAGGAGGCCTCGAACCAAGCACGTGTCGCCGGTGCGAAGAACCCTGGGGTGCTCACGTCCTCGACGGTAATCGGGACGTGTGACAGACAACCTGGCCTGGCGGCTAGCCCATCGAGGAACCGGGCCCAGCGCCGATGCTCGGCCCTAGGCGCTCAACGCCAGCGGCAGCTTGTCGATGGCGGCCAGCTCGAGGAAGATCCCGACGACGGTCGGGTCGAACTGGGTCCCCGAGTTGGCCCGGATCTCGCTGACGGCGTACTCCACGGGAAGGGCCGGCTGATAGGCCCTCACCGAGGTCATGGCGTCGAAGGCGTCGGCGACGAGGACGATGCGGCTGAGGACCGGGATGGCGTCACCGGCGAGCCCGAACGGATAGCCGCGCCCGTCATAACGCTCGTGGTGGTAGAGGATGGCCTCGGCGACCTTGGGGTCCATTCGGTTCCTCGTCATGGCGAAACCAAGCTCGGGGTGACGACGCATCAGCTCCCGCTCGTCCTCGCTAAGCGGACCCGGCTTGCCCAGGATCCCCGGGTCGAGATGGATCTTGCCCACGTCGTGGAGGACTCCGGCGAGGGCGAGACGGTCCAGGTCGTCGCTGCCGAGCCCGAGACCGAGCCCAAGGTTGACCGAGAGATCGGCGACACGATGCACGTGGCCGTGGAGGTCTTCGATGACGTCCTCCATCACCTCGATCAAGATGTCTCTTGGCAGTTCCCGCACTGTCGGCCTCCGAAACAACACAAGTCTCGGCCCCCGCCAACAGTGCGGGTATGGGTCATTCGCCCCAATCGCTCACTGAGCGCGCGCAGAGTTCACAACAGGCCGAGACCGGTTGCCGTCTCGATGAAGCGTCGCGCCCGGTCGCGATCCACCCGGTTGCGTGGGTCGCCGTCATGTTTCAACGACGAACCGACGATGACGGAGTCGGCCACAGTCATGAATGACGCCAGATTGGATGAATCCGCCCCGGAGCCGACGACCACCGGGGTACCGGCGGGGACCGCTCCCCGGACGACGCTAAGCCGCTCCAGGTCGGGGGTGCTCCCGGTGGCGCCGCCGGTGACGATCACGGCGTCGGCGAGGCCCCTCGTAACCGTGTCATGGGCGACCTGGGCGACGTCGGTCTCGGGTGGGGGGGTGGCATGCTTTACCATGACGTCGGCCCAGATCTCGACGTCCGGGCACAAGAAGGCGCGTCTCCTGGCCACCTCGGCCGCCCTTCCCACGAGGGGGCCTTGGTCGGTGTACATGGTCCCGGTCAGGACGTTGACCCTCACGAAGACGGCACCGGTCGCCGCCGCCACAGCCAGTGCCGAAACCACGTCGTTGCGAAGGACGTTGACGCCGATCGCCACCGGGTGACTCCGTCGTATCGTCTCGACGGCCACCGTCATGGCCGCCACCGTCTCCGGGGGAACGGTGTCGGCCCAGAAGGGGCTGTCGCCGAAGTTCTCGACGAGCAGGGCACCGAACCCGGCGTCGACGAGGACGTCTGCGTCCTCCACAGCGGCGCCGAGGACGTCGCCCATGGACACATGGCGCGGGGAACCGGGCAAGGGGAGCAGATGGACCATCCCCACCACACGGGGGATGGTCGTCACAGATAGGCCCTGGCTACCTGTGTCGCTGTCTTGGCGTACTCCCCATTCACCTTCAGACCGATCTCGGACGGTTTGACCCGATCTACGACGAGCCGGGCCCATTCGGATGCCGAGCCCTTGATGAGCTGGTCCGTGTCGTCCGGTCCGTAGACCCACTTTGCGTAACCGGGGCCGATGACCTCGACCCTCACCGGCTCGTAGTGCTCGCCCGCCTGCTTGAAGGCGTAGGGGAGGGTCTTCCAACCCAGCCAGCAGACGTGTCTGATCCTGTGGGTGTCCTCGACCTCGATGCCCAGGGTCTTGTAGATGTCGAGACCATGCATCCAGGTCTCCATGAGCCGGAAGGTGGCGAAGGTGCGGGCGCTCATGTCACCGGCGATCCAGGGAACCCGGTCGTCCCCGCTCATGTGGGACAGGGGTTCGACGACCTTGGCGCGCCCACCCCGCCACCACTCGATCACGTCCTGGGGCCGCATGGATCGGCCTTTCTTGATGGCGATCCTCTTCATACCCTCCAGATCAGAGGCCTGCTGCCACTCGGCGACACGCTCGCCGCCATTGATGGCGTCGGCGCCGAGGTCCTCGAAATCGGCGAGATGGGCGATGGTGTCCCGCACCGTCCATGGCTTGTTTGGTGTGACCAGGTCCCAGACCTTGATCGGGATCCGCTGCAGCGACTGATCGAGGAACTGCTGTTCGGCTACCAGATCGGAGAGGATGTCACGCACATACCGGATTGTAGACGTTTGACGCGGGGTACTCCCACGAGCGACCCTCCTACCAGGGTCTTTCAGCCATCTCCTCGGTCATCGGTGTCGGAATGGCGACCGTCTCAGGGAGACGGGCCATCTCGTTGAGTCTGTCGATCAGCTGACGGAGCCGGCCAAAGTTGTGCCGGTCGAAGTGCAGGGATATCCGCTCGCAGTCCAGGGCGTCGGCGTCCTCGATCTCCTGGGGTGTCGGCTCGGCCGAGGTGATCTCCCCACCCACCAGCATGTCGGCGAACTCCTCGGTCATATCGGAGAGCTGGACGGCGTCGGGGGCCCTGCGGAGCCGGAGGATGAGACGACCCGAGGCATAACGCTGGGAGTGGTAGTTGGAGTAGAAGGTGGTGATGTGTTCCCGGGCGACCAGCGGGTCGGTGGTGTGGAGGAAGAGGGAGAGGTCGGAGGGGGAGATGAACCCGTGGCCCAACTGGGTCCCCACCATGAACTCGATTATCGGCCCCCAGAACCCCGAGCCCTCGGCCTCGAG
>JAKEHF010000240.1 GCA_022615295.1 Actinomycetota bacterium
ATGCCGCCCCATGTCGCCGGGAGACTCATCCAGGACACGATCATGTCCGGGGCGAGGTTGTTGATCGCCGACCCGTCGGGTGTCGAGTCGGTGGTGGGCCATGTCCGCGAGTTCCTCCTCGGTGGGCTGGCAGTGTTAACCCCCCGGTAACCACGATCCGATAAACATGATCAGACCATGGTGACGACCGAGCGCTACATCAACCGCGAGCTGTCCTGGCTGGAGTTCTCCCGGCGTGTGCTGGCGTTGACCGCCCGCGAGGACTTCCCGTTGTTGGAGAAGGCGCGCTTTCTCGCCATCTGGGCCTCGAACATGGACGAGTTCTTCCAGGTGCGGGTGGCCGGTCTCAAAGAGCAGATGGCCCATGGTCTCCGCGCAGTCACCCCCGACGGGATGACCCCGGCCCAGCAGTTGAACGCCATAAAGACCGAAGTCGACGCCCAGTACGAGGAGGTCTCCAAGAGGTTCATGGCCGAGATGGCGCCGGCGCTGGCCGCCGAGGGGATCGTGTTCAGCGACTATTCGACCCTGGACGCCGAGGATCGTGACTTCCTCGACACCCAGTTCCGGGAGCTGGTGTTCCCCGTCGTCACCCCCCTTGCCGTCGATCCCTCGCACCCCTTTCCCTACATCTCCAACCTCTCGCTGAACCTCGCCATCCTGGTCCGGAACCCGGAGACGGGTATCGCCCGATTCGCCCGGGTGAAGATCCCGCCGGTGCTCCCCAGGTTCGTCGTCCTCCCCGACGGCGAGAGGTTCGTTCCCCTCGAGCAGGTGATAGCCGCCCACATCGAGTCGCTGTTCCCCGGGATGGAGGTCCTCCGCCACCACGCCTTCCGGGTGACCCGAAACGCCGACTTCGAGGTCGAGGAGGACGAGGGTGGGGACCTGCTCATGGCGATCGAGTCGGAGCTCACCCAGAGACGTTTCGGCAAGGTGGTGCGTCTCGAGGTGCATCCCGACATACCCGATGACGTCCTCGAGCTCCTGGTGCGGGAGATGGGCGCCGGCGAGGACGACATCTATCGCGTCGAGGGCCCCCTCGATCTCTCCGGTCTGTGGAGTCTCTACGACCTCGACCGGCCCGAGCTCAAGTTCGACGTTTTCGCCGGAGTGGTCCCCCCGCGTCTCTCTACGCCGCTACCGGAGACGATGGACATCTTCGAGGTGATCCGTCAGGGCGACCTCCTCGTCCACCATCCCTACGACTCGTTCACCTCCACCGTGGAGACCTTCATCACCAAGGCGGCCAAGGACCCCGACGTCCTCGCCATAAAGGTGACCCTCTACCGAACCACCCGTGACAGCCAGATCATGCGCTCTTTGATCGAGGCCGCCGAGGAGGGGAAGCAGGTCGTGGCCCTCGTCGAGCTCAAGGCCCGGTTCGACGAGGAGCGCAACATCGAGTGGGCGCAGCGCCTCGAGGACTCGGGCGTCCATGTCATGTACGGCGTGGTCGGGTTGAAGACCCACACCAAGGTGGCGCTGGTGGTCCGTCGCGAAGGGGACCGCCTGGTGCGTTACGCCCACATCGGCACCGGGAACTACAACGAGCGGACCGCTCGCAGCTATGAGGACATAGGTGTGTTCACCGCCGATCCCGACCTGGGCGCCGATCTCTCGGACCTCTTCAACTATCTCACGGGCTACAGCCGGCAGAAGGGGTATCGGAAGCTGGCGGTGTCCCCCGACGGCATCAGGAACCAGATGATGGAGATGATCGCCTCGGAGACCTGGCGGGGAGACGGTCATATCACCCTGAAGATGAACTCCCTGGTCGACCCGGGGATCATCGACGCCCTCTACGCCGCGTCCCAGGCGGGGACCCGGGTCGACCTCATCGTCCGGGGGATCTGCTGTCTGCGGGCCGGGGCCCCCGGTCTATCGGAGAACATCACGGTGCGCTCGATCGTGGGGCGGTATCTGGAGCACTCGCGGATCTATCGTTTCGGTGCCCGGGGTCGGGAGCGCCACTATCTGATCGGGTCGGCCGACATGATGCCCCGCAACCTCGACCGCCGCGTCGAGGCGCTGTCACCGGTGACCGATCCCGACCTCCAGTTCCGTCTCGACGAGATCCTCGATGTCGTCCTCGCCGACGACAACCTGGGCTGGGAGATGCGACCGGATGGCTCCTGGCGACGGGTCGCCGCCCACCATGACATGGACGCACAGGTGGCCCTTCAGATCCTGGCCATGGCGCGGGCCAACGCCCATCTCTGAGAGTTCATCTCCGGTTAACCCGATGCACCCGGGACGGTTAACCGGCTCCCCATAGGTTGGCTTCCGGCGGGTGGCTCCCATCCGTCGTGTCAACCCCACAAGGAGTCGATAAGGAATGAAACCAAGACTGTTGCGCGTGCTCGCGCTCGTCGGTGTGTTGAGTCTCGTCCTCGCGGCCTGCTCGCCCGCCGACACCTCGGACACGACCGACGCCCCGGCCACGACCGAGGCACCAGACGAGCCCGGAACCACGAACGCACCCGACACGACCGAGCCGATGGAGCTCTCCCAGTGGGGGCTGCCAATCATCGACCCCCTCGACGTCGATCCGGGCGTCACCGTGGGGATCGCCGGATCATCGACGGTGTTCCCGCTGTCGACCGAGGTGATGTCGCTGTGGATCGACGAGGGTGGTCCGGAGTACACCATCGACTCGATCGGCTCCGGAGGGGGCATCGACCGATTCTGTGTCGAAGGTGCTTCCGACATCGCCAATGCGTCGAGACAGATCAAAGAGGAGGAGATTGCGGCTTGCACCGACACCTGGGGCGGGCCACCGATCGAGGTCCGTGTGGGCAGTGACGCCCTCTCCCTGGTGATCAGCCCGGGCAACTACTTCGCACAGGAGCTGACCCTCGAGGAGATCGCCACCGCATTCTCCTTGACCGAGGCCGGAGCAACCTGGGCCGATGTGAACCCGGAGTTCCCGGCCCATCCGATCCAGCTCTTTTCGCCCGGCGAGGACTCGGGGACCTTCGACTACTTCAACGAGG
>JAKEHF010000059.1 GCA_022615295.1 Actinomycetota bacterium
CAGGGGGAGCCCTTCGCCGCCCTATCCCTGATGGCCCAGGGCCGTCATCGTTTCGTCGAGTTGGGTGAGGGTGACACGGTGCTCATCTCGGCGAGACCCGTTCCCGGGAACGAGACCGCGGTGTCGAAGGTGATCTCGAATCTGACCCGGAGGGGAGCGACCGTGATCCATGGTCAGAACGCCAACGTCCACGTCTCGGGTCACGGCCGACGCGACGAGCTGCTCACGTTCATCAACGTCCTCAGGCCGAGGGCGTTCGTCCCGGTTCACGGGGAGTACCGGCACCTGCACGCCCATGCCGGCCTGGCTCGTCGCATGGGGGTGCCCTTCGTGGAGGTCTTGGAGGACGGGGACCGTGTCGTGCTGGAGGGGAAACGGACGGTCGTGGAGCGTCGGGTGGTCCCCGCCGGCTATGTGTATCTCGACGGGTCGTCGGTAGGTGACGTCCAGTCGGCTGTGCTCCGGGACCGGTCTCATCTAGCCGACGAGGGAGTGGTGGTGGTCACCGTCGGGATCGATCACGACACGGGTGAGATCGTCTACGGCCCGAACCTGGACAGCCATGGGCTGATGGACGACCCGGAGGCGGTCCTCGGCAAGGCCGCCGATGCGGTGAGGGCGGCCATCGAGCAACACGACTCCGGTCGCACCGACCACTCCGAGTTGCAGAAGACGGTCCGTCAGGAGACGGGTCGGGTGATCAGGGCCGAGACCTCACGCAAGCCGGTGATCGTCCCCGTGATCATGGAGCTGTAGCCGACCCAGCCTCGACCATCACCTGGGTCAAGGGCTTGCGTCGCAGATCCGGAACGACGCAGTCATCGGCCGGGTAGCCGATCGGGAACATGCAGAAGGGTCGCTCGTTCGCCGGTCGTCCGAGAAGACGAGTGAGGAAGGCCATCGGCGACGGAGTGTGGGTCAGCGTGGCCAGACCGGCGTGATGAAGGGCGGCGATGAAGATGCCGGCGGCGATCCCGCAGCTCTCCTTCACATAGAAGTGGTGTATCTGGCTGCCGTCCGACGTCAGCCCGTACCGTTGCTCGAAGAGGACCACCAGCCAGGGCACCGTCTCGAGGAACTCCTTGTGCCAGTCGGTGCCCAGTGGCTCGAGGGCCTCACGCCAATGTGCCGGGAGACGGCCTCCTTCGTAGTTGACTCTCTCCTCCTGCTCGGCGGCTGCCCGGATGTGCCGCTTGACCTCTCGGTCCCCAGTGAGGACGAAGGTCCAAGGCTGGCGGTGCGCACCGGACGGCGCCGTCGAGGCGGTTCGGATCGCCTGCTCCACGAGGTGTCTGGGGACGGGTTTCTCCGAGAAGTGGCGGACGCTGCGACGACGGTTCATCTCCTCGTAGAAGGCGTCGGCTTTCGCCGTCTGCTCCTCGAGGGTCATGGTCTGGAGCCGGTAGCGGATCATCGGTGCGGGCATGAATTCACCGTACAACGTTCTTCCTGGGGTATCGTCTCCGCCGAATGCCTTCCAGGACACCCACCCGGAAGGGCTCCGGGCGGAGACGGGTGTCCCAGACCAAGAAGAAGAACACCACCCGAGGTCGTCTCGGCCCGACGCTGGCGGGCTTCCGAGCCCGGGCGAGAGACACCCTGGGCCGTCAAACCGACGATGTATGGGGCGTGGTCCTCATCGTCGTGGCCGTGCTGTTCACGCTGGCCTTCATCGACCTCGCCGGGCCCGCCGGCGAGGTCGCCGACAACGCCACGAGGGTCCTGTTCGGTTTCTGGCGTCTTTCCCTGCCCCTGGCCTTCGCCGGCATCGGTCTCGGTCTGATCGTCGGCAAGCCCCGCGACGGTGCGAAGCGACTGGTGATCGGTGGTGTCACCACCTTCATCGGGACCCTGGCCCTCTTCCATCTGCTGACGGGGGCGGTGGCGATCCGTCCCGACTTCGAGCTCGTCCAGGAGCGTGGCGGGGCGGTCGGGGCCCTCATCGCATTCCCGTTGCGACGGCTGATCGGGCACTGGGGCGCCTTCGTGATCCTCGCCTCGTCCATCGGGGTCGGCGTGCTCGTCATGACCCAGACCACGGTCAAGGAGCTGTTCATGGGTGTCGCCGCCATGGGTCGCGCAGTGCGACGATTTGCTGTGTCCACCCTGTTCGAAGGAGAGAGCGGCGTGGTCGAGACGGTCGATCCGGTCAAACAGCCTAAGCCACCGCGGGGGAGGCATCAGAAGCCGAGAGAGCCCAAGCCCAAGAAGGCCCCCGAAGCCCAGCCCCAGCCGGTGCGACGTCAGACACCGCCACCTCCGGTAGTCGATCTGAGGGCGGATGGCTATCACCTTCCGCCGTTGTCGCTGCTCGAGGAGGGGACCGGGGGAGAGGTGAGCCGGAAGAGCCTCGAGGAGACGGCGCGCCAACTCGAGGACACTCTCCTTCAGCACGGCGTCGACGCCACCCTCACCAAGATCGTTCCAGGACCGACGGTGACCCGGTTCGAGATCGCCCTCGCCGCCGGGGTCAAGGTCAACCGCGTCTCCAACCTCTCCCATGACATCGCCTACGCCCTGGCCACACCCGACGTGCGTCTCCTCGTCCCGATACCGGGCAAACAGGCGATCGGCGTCGAGGTCCCCAACACCCGACGTCGTCTGGTCTCCCTGGGCGACATCCTGAGCAGCGCCGAGGCCGCAGTGCCCCACCCTTCCCTGACCATCGGGCTGGGAATGGACATCTCGGGGATGCCCAGGCTCCTCAACCTGGCCGAGCTGCCCCACCTCCTGATCGCGGGTGCGACCGGGGCCGGTAAGTCGTCCTGCATCAACTCGATAGTCACGTCTTTGCTGATGAGGACCACGCCGGACGACGTGCGTCTCATCCTCGTCGATCCGAAGCGAGTCGAGCTGGGCCAATACGACGGTGTTCCCCATCTGCTCACCCGGGTGATCACCAACCCCAAGAAGGCCAACGACGCGCTGAAGTGGGCGGTGGCCGAGATGGATCGACGCTACGACCTGCTCGCCGAGGCCAAGGCTCGGGACATCGAGGGTTACCGTCTGAAGCTGGGGAAGGGCGAGCTCGACCCCGGCAACTTCGACCGGTTCCCCTACATCGTGGTCATCATCGATGAGCTCAATGATCTGATGATGGTGGCGGGCCGAGAGGTCGAGGAGTCGGTGGTGAGGATCGCCCAGATGGCCCGCGCCGTCGGGATCCACCTGGTGATCGCCACCCAGAGACCCTCGGTCGACGTGATCACCGGCGTCATCAAGGCGAACATCCCGAGCCGGCTCGCGTTCAGCGTGGCCAGCCAGACCGACAGCCGGGTGATCATCGACGGCGCCGGAGCCGAGAAGCTGGTGGGGATGGGGGACATGCTGGTGGTCACCGCCAAGGAACCGAGACCCCAGCGGATCCAGGGGGCCTGGGTCAGGGAGTCCGAGATCCACGCGGTAGTGGAGTGGGTGAAGCGGCAGCAAGAAGCGATGTATCACGACAAGGTGCTGGCCGCATCGTCTCCCACGAGTGGTGTGAGTGAGGATGAGGACGATGTCGACAACGAGCTGATAAGGGAGGCGATGGAGCTGGTCGTCAGATCACAGCTCGGTTCGACCTCGATGCTGCAGCGAAAGCTGCGCATCGGCTTCGCCCGGGCGGGCAGGGTGATGGACGCCTTGGAGCGCAAGGGTGTCGTCGGGCCCTCCTTGGGGAGCAAGGCCCGTGAGGTATTGATGACGGTCGAGGAGCTGGAGGAGGCGCTGGAGTCGGAGACCGCCGGGGTTTGACCACCGATTTCACAGCGCCTCACCGGGTCTAACCTCGGGGGACCCCACCACGGTGGGCACAAGGAGGACCTTCTCAGCACGTGAGCTCACGCAAGCCAGGGCTGGGCCGCGGTCTCGAATCGCTCATCCCCACTGAGAGCGATCCGACATCGCCGCTCGCGTTGGAGCAGACTTCGCCCGATGCCGGCCCGTCGATGTTCAACCTGATCAACCCGGACGGGTCCGTTCGCGATCGTCTACCCGTGACCCTCGATGAGATGAAGGACCTCTACGCGGCGATGGTCGAGGCGCGTGCCTATGACGACAAGTCGATGGCGATGCAACGGCAGGGCCGTCTCGCCACCTACGCCCCTTTTCGGGGCCAGGAGGCCGCCCAGATCGGGGCCGGGGCGGCGCTGAGACCCGGTGATTGGGTGGCGGCCACCTACCGGGATGCGGCGCTCAACTGGATGGCCGGCTACCCATGGCGTCTTCTGATACTGGGTCGCACCGGGGACGAGCGTGGCGGTCAGGTCCCCGAGGACGTCTACGTGCTCCCCCCTTCGATCACCGTCGGCGGGCACATGATCCATGCCGTCGGTCTCGCCTGGGCGGAGAAGCTGAAGGGGAGCAGCCGGATCGCCTTGACCTCGTTTGGTGACGGCGCCACGTCGGAGGGCGACTTTCACGAGGCGATGAACTTCGCCGCGGTTTACGAGCTCCCAACTGTATTCCTCTGCCAGAACAACGGCTTCGCCATCTCCTACCCGACGGTGGAGCAGACCAGGACCGAGACCATCGCCGAGAAGGCCGAGGCCTACGGGATGCCGGGGGTGCGTGTCGACGGCAACGACGTGGTGGCGGTGATGGTCGCGGTCAAGGAAGCCGCACAACGGGCCCGCTCCGGCAAGGGGCCGAGTCTCGTCGAGGCCCTCACCTATCGCATCGGACCACACACCACGGCGGACGACCCCGGCCGGTACCGGGACGAGGCCGAAGTCACCCTGTGGGAGGAGAAGGACCCACTGACCCGGGTACGTCGTCTACTCGAGCGGTCCGGAGCCTGGAGTCTCCAGTGGCAGCAGACCCTGGAGACGCAGGCATCGCAGGGCATCGAGTCCGCGGTGGCCTGGGCGGAGGCGATCCCGATCCCAGAGCCGGGGACACTGTTCACGAGGATGTACGCCGAGCCGACGCCGCCTCTGCTCGAGCAGGCCGGGGAAGCCACCCATGGCTGAGCTCAACATCGCCCAGGCACTCAACGGCGCCCTGGACACCGCCCTCTCCGCCGACGACCGGGTGGTGCTGCTCGGCGAGGACATCGGGCGGGCCGGTGGTGTCTTTCGGATCACCGATGGTCTCCGGGAGCGACACGGGGCGCAGCGGGTCATCGACACCCCGGTCGCCGAGTCGGGGATCGTGGGTGCGGCGTTCGGGATGGCGGTCGCCGGTCTCCGCCCGGTGGCCGAGATCCAGTTCCTCGGCTTCTCCTACCCCGCCTACGACCAGGTCGTCAATCACGTCGCCAGGATCCGGAACCGCACCAACCACCGTTTCACGGCGCCCATGGTGGTGCGTATTCCCTTCGGCGGTGGCATCGGGGCTGCAGAGCATCACTCGGAGTCCACCGAGGCCGTCTATGCGCACGTTCCCGGGCTCAAGGTCGTGGTCCCATCTACGCCCCGGGACGCCCGTGGCCTCCTCCTAGCCGCCATAGAGGACCCCGACCCGGTCATCTTCCTCGAGCCGATCCGTCTCTACCGGGCCGTGAAGGAGGACGTGCCCGAGATCTACTACAAGACCGATATCGGGCCGATCCGTGTCGAGCGCACGGGCACCGACATCAGTCTCATCTCGTGGGGGGCCATGATGAAGGAGACCCGTCAGGCGGCGACATCGCTCGAACAGAGCGGCATCTCGGTCGAGGTGATAGACGTCCGCACCCTGACCCCGCTGGATCGTGACGGGATAGTCGCCAGCGTCTCCAAGACCGGTCGTGCGGTGGTGGTCCACGAGGCGCCGCTCACCGGCGGCTTCGGTGCGGAGATCTCGGCGACCATCGCCGAGCGCTGTCTCTACTCCCTACAGGCTCCGGTGGCCCGGGTCACCGGTTGGGACACCATCTTCCCCCTGAAGCGGTCGGAACACCACTACCTTCCGTCGGTGGACCGGATCGTCTCGGCCGCCGAGAGGACCCTGGAGGAGTAGTGGCCCGCGAGTTCAGGCTGCCCGACATCGGCGAAGGGCTCACCGAAGCCGAGGTGGTGCGTTGGCTCGTGCCGGTGGGTGGCACGGTGATGGCCGACCAGGCGATAGTGGAGGTGGAGACGGACAAGGCGGTCGTCGAGATCCCAAGCCCGTATGCAGGTGTGGTGCTCCGTCACGGGGGTGGTGAGGGGGAGACGATCAAGGTCGGCGAGGTGCTGGTCGTGATCGGCGAGCCCGGAGAGGCCACCGGGGACGAAGATGTCCGCATGGCGCCCGAAGTGGAGGAGGCGGAGGAGGCGCCAGTCGTCACAACCGCGGCGCCGGTCGCCACGACCGCGGCGCCCATCGTGGGCACGATCAGCGAGGAGGCGGAGACCCTCGGCTCGTCCCGGTCCGAGATGGGCGGGCAGGTGAAAGCACTGCCCATCGTCCGCAAGCTGGCCCGTGATCACGGGGTCGACCTCGCCGACATCACAGGCACCGGGCCGGGGGGTCGGATCACACGTCAGGACGTCGAGGCCCAGGTGGCCAATCGTCAGACACTCCCAGCAGCGGCCGCGGCCGCTGATGCCGAACCGGTGACGGAGCCCGTGACGGTGACGACCGCGGAGACCACCGAGCCGTCGGACGTCGGCACCCGAAGACCGATGAGCCGTCTTCGCAGGACCATCGCCGCCAACATGTCGAGGAGCTGGGCGGAGATACCACACGTCACGACCTTCGACGACGTCGACGCCACACGTCTGCTCGAGGTACGTGACGCTCTCACCACCCGGCACGGGGTGAAGGTCCCGATCGAGGCCCTGGTGATCAAGGCCGTGGTCCCGGCCCTCGTGGCCCATCCCGAGTTCAACGCCACCGTCGATGGTGACGATCTCGTGCTGCATTCGACCCATGACATCGGGATCGCCGTCGACACCCCGGAGGGGCTGATGGTCGCCGTAGTGAGGGACGCCGGCTCTAAGGGCGTGCTGGCCCTGGCGGAGGAGGTGCGCCGACTCGGTGAGGGAGCCCGGGCGAGGAGCCTTGGGGTGGAAGAGCTCACCGGTCAGACGTTCACGGTGTCCAACATCGGAGCAGTGGGCGGGGGACACGGGACACCCATCGTGCCGCCGGGGACCACTGCGATCCTCTCGGTGGGCAGGGCGCGCAACAGGCCCATCGCCTACGGGGATGAGATTGGGATAGCACCGGTCATGCCGCTTTCCCTGTCCTACGACCATCGGGTGATCGACGGCGCCATGGGACGGCGTTTCATGAGTTTGGTGTTGGAGAACCTCGAGGAACCGGCCCTGTTCCTCGCGGTATAGGCTCCAGACCGTGACCGAAGGGAAGTCAGGCAAGCGGCTCTACCGCTCCACCACCAACAAGCAGGTGTCTGGAGTCTGCGGCGGCATCGCCGAGTACATGGGGTGGGACCCCACCGTGGTCCGTGTCGGCTGGGTCCTCCTCACCCTGTTCACGGGGATGTTCCCTGGTGTGATCGGCTATCTCGTGCTCGCCGTCGTGGTCCCAGCCGCGCCCAGCGGAGGCTGAGGTGCTGACCACTGCCGAGCTGGCGGCATGGCTGGACCGTTACGGGGCGGCATGGGAGGGGTTGGATCCCGACGCCGCCGCGGCGCTGTTCACCACCGACGCCCGTTATCACGAGAGCCCTTACGCCGAGCCGTTCCAGGGTGCCCAAGGGGTGCGGGAGTACTGGGCCCGGGTGACCGCCGACCAGATGGACGTGGTGTTCAGCTACGAGGTCGTCGGGATCGCGGGGGAGGTCGGGATGACGACATGGAACAGCAAGTTGACCGCGGTGTCGAGCGGGGCGCGTGTCGAGCTGGACGGCGTCTTTCTCCTCGAGTTCGAGGGCGAGGAGTGCAGTCGTCTTCGTGAGTGGTGGCACGTTCGCTGATCTGATGCCCCACATCCACGTCTTCGACTACGACGAGACTGCGGGTCTGGCCCGCGCCGAGTACGACGCCGCGCTCCGCCGGGCGGGGAGGATCTGGAACATCGTCTCCGTCCAAGGCCATCTCCCCGAGGTCATGCGAGACTCGATCAGGCTCTACAGCTCGATCATGTACGGGCAGTCGCCGCTCACCCGTGCCCAACGGGAGATGCTGGCGGTGGTCACCTCGACGGTGAACGAGTGTCATTACTGAATTGCGGCGCATCTCCACGACCTCCGGGCTGAGGTCGCCGACCAGGAGATGGTGGACCGTTTCGCCGACGACTGGGGCACCGCCGGGCTGGACGCACCCACCATGGCACTGCTGGCTCATGCCGAGAAGCTCACCAGAGAGCCATGGACGGTCGACACAGCCGACATCGAGACCTTGCGGGGGCACGGCTTCGACGACAGGGGGATCTCGAGCCTCACCCAAGTCGTCGCCTATTTCAACTACATCAACCGGGTCGCCGACGGTCTAGGGGTGGGAGCCGAGGACTGGCTCGGCCCCGACGGGACCCCTACCTAACCCGGCATGCCCAAGGACACCTGAGATGCGAGCGCCGTTGTCACCTTCAAGGACCTCGATGCGGTCGACCTGGAGGCTCTGATGGAGCTCGTCGTGAAGGCCCACGAGGCCTTCGCTCAGCCGGCGGAGTGACGACCGACGACCTCCAGCACCGCGGGCAGGTCCATCTCGGGGTAGGGGTCGGGGGCCATCAGCCCGAGGATCCTGGCCTGGGACCGCGCCGAGACCAACACGGTCTCCCCGACACGTCTCGCCGCGTTCTCGGGTGGCCTTCGGCAACACATGGGGTCAGGGCAGGTCGAGGTCTCGCGGTTCGTCGTGTCCCGACCCCGGAACCAGCGGGCGTCGTCGAAACGGACGCCGAGGGTCACTGCTTGGAGAGGCTCCTTGCCGGCCTCGATGTGAGTGGTGCAGAAGAAGGTCCCGGCGGGGGTGTCGGTGTACTGGCGATGGGTGCCGAATCGGTCGTGGGAGGCGAAGGTGACCCGGGACCCCCAGCGCCGACAGAGTCTCTGGGTCTCGATGCCCCCGTGCTCGTCCCGGGGGACCGGGGCCCCGTCTGTGACCAGTCCCTTGACGACCGTCCCCACCTCGTCACTCACCACAAGGTGACAGGGGATGTCGAGATGGTGCCCGATGAGGTTGGCGAGACGCCACGCCGCCATCTCATAGGAGACATAGAAGAGCTCCTTGACGTCTTCGACGTCGATGTCACGGATCTCCCGGGCCTTGGCGAGGTGATCGACGACGGCCTCCTCCGGGACGAGGACTGCCGCCGCGAAATAGGCGGTCTCCATCCGCTGGCGGAGGAAGGTGTCGAGGTCGGGCCCGGGGTCGTGGTCGAGGAGGAAGCCGGCGATGGTCTGCAAGACCGCCTTGCGTGCCTGACGAGTCCGTAGCTCGTTCCGCTGTGCGATGTAGATGCGTCTCGTGGTGAGATCGATGATCGAGCGGGCGAAGCCCGGCATGTCATCGATCGGCTCGAGCGCGAACCCGCTATGGGCCACCAGGTCGAGGAGGTTCCTGGACGAAAAGGGGCCCGTCCCGGGATAACCCACCGCCTCGAGGACGCCACGGGCGGCATCCTCGACGATCTCGAGATGACCACGTCGCTCCCCGAGTAGGGAGTGGACCGCCCCGTTGGCCCTGCGCACATCCTCCGAGCCTGCCGCTTCC
Source organism: Actinomycetota bacterium (assembly GCA_022615295.1). Taxonomy (GTDB): domain Bacteria; phylum Actinomycetota; class Acidimicrobiia; order Spongiisociales; family ZC4RG35; genus ZC4RG35. The sequence continues at coordinate 9,567 of JAKEHF010000059.1, forward strand.
AGCGTGGAGCGACGACGCAACTCCTCATGGACACCCACCAGGTGGGTCAGTGTCTCGTTGTTGAGCCGGGCCCCGGGTTTGACCGGGGGAAGACCGAGGGAGACGACCAATGGCGTCTCCTGGAGTCTGACGAGATCGATCTCGAGGGCGTCACGTCTCGTGGGTGGCTCGGGGTCGAGAAGGGTGGCGACGTCGACCCCCAGCGCCTCGGCCAGGGTCATGACCAGGCTGAGACGGGGCTCCTTCTTTCCGTTCTCGAGAAGCGAGAGATAAGGGGCCGGCTTGCCGACCAGCTCTCCGACCTGGTCCAGTGTCATCCCACGTTGACGACGATGAAAACGGAGACGGCGTCCGAGGATCAGGGGGTCGAGAGGTGTGCTCAAACCCATCCTCCCCAGAAAGAAGAGCCAATCTTATGCCTCATCACGTCTCCTGCTGAGGGCCGACTCCAAGATACTAGCGTTCTTATGACATCGGTCATCGATCGGATCCTCACCCCCGAAGCCGTCGTCTTTCTCGTCGACCTGGAGACGGAGTTTGGCTGGCGGAGGGGTCGTCTTCTCGCCGAGCGTCATCAACGACAACTACGTATCGACGGTGGCGAGCTACCCGACTTTCTCAGCGCCGACACAGGGGAGGAGACCTGGAGGATCGGGTCCGTTCCCGCCGAGATCGCCGACCGACGGGTCGAGATCACCGGTCCGGTCGAACGGAAGATGATGATCAACGCCCTCAACTCGGGGGCCCGGGTGTTCATGGCCGACTTCGAGGATGCCACCACCCCGACCTGGGGCAACGTCCTCGAGGGTCAGGCAAACATCGTCGACGCCTATGAGAGGACTCTGAGCCTGGAGACACCGGAGAGGACCTACCGGATCGGCGACTACCCGGCCACCCTCATGGTCCGGCCCCGTGGCTGGCACCTCGAAGAGAGTCACTTCGAGGTCGAGGGACATCCCATGTCGGCGTCGCTCTTCGACTTCGGTCTCTACATGTTCCACGGGGCCGGGGCGGCGATCGCCGCCGGATCGGGCCCGTATGTGTATTTGCCCAAGTTGGAGAACCATCACGAGGCACGGCTTTGGAACGAGGTCCTCACCTGGTGCGAGGAGCGTCTCGACATCCCCCGGGGGACGACGAAGGCGACGGTCCTGATCGAGACCATCCTCGCCGCCTTCGAGATGGAGGAGATCCTCTTCGAGTTGCGTGAGCATGCCGCCGGGCTCAACGCCGGGCGGTGGGACTACATCTTCTCGATGATCAAGAAGTTCCGGAATCACCCGGGATTCGTTCTCGGTGACCGTGCCGACGTCACGATGACGGTCCCCTTCATGACTGCATACACCCGACTCCTCGTCGCCACCTGCCACCGGAGGGGCGCCCACGCCATCGGGGGGATGGCGGCATTCATACCCAACCGTCGTGACCCGGAGGTCACCGCCAAGGCCCTGGCGGCGGTGAAGGCGGACAAGGCACGCGAGGCGGCCTTGGGTTTCGACGGCACCTGGGTGGCCCACCCCGACCTCGTCGAGGTTGCCATGGCGGAGTTCGACGCCGTCCTCGGGGAGCGTCCCAACCAGATCGACCGTCTCGACCGTCTCGACGGCGCCGAGGTGACGGCGGCCGACCTTCTCGACGTCGACTTCCCGAGCAGGATCACCATGGCCGGTGTCGAGACCAATGTCGAGGTGGGGATCCGATATCTCGTCTCGTGGCTCGCCGGAACCGGGGCCGTGGCCATCGACAACCTGATGGAGGACGTGGCCACGGCCGAGATCTCCCGGTCCCAGATCTGGCAATGGATCCACCAGGGGGCAACCACCGATGAAGGTTTTGTCGTGGACGAGGGTCTGGTGCGCTCGATCGCCGACCGTGTCACCGAGACTATGACAGCAGAGACTGTCCACACCGCCCGGAAGGTGTTTGAGGACGTCGCCCTTGGTGACGACTTCGTCGAGTTCCTGACACTGCCCGCATACGAGCTCATCGACTGATGGAGGACAGGATGGATCATCTCAGCGTGGAGGCCGCCCGGCTCGCCGAGGAGTGGCGCGACGATCCCAGATGGCGCGGCGTCATGAGGGACTACACGGCCGAGGCGGTGGTTCGTCTCCGGGGGAGCATCCGTGAACAGCACACCATCGCCTATCGGATGGCCGCCAAGCTCTGGGACCTTCTCGTCACCGAGGACTATGTCAACGCCCTTGGGGCCCTCAGCGGGGGGCAGGCGGTGCAAATGGTCAAGGCCGGTCTCCGGTCCATCTATCTCTCCGGATGGCAGGTGGCAGGAGATGGCAACCTTGCAGGCGAGGTCTACCCCGACCAGTCGCTCTATCCGGCCAACTCGGCACCCGCCATGGTGAAAAGGATCAACAACGCACTGCGCAGAGCCGACCAGATCCACTGGGCGGAGGGTGACATCGAGACCGACTGGTTCGTGCCCATCGTGGCCGACGCCGAAGCCGGTTTCGGTGGGGCGCTCAACGTCTTCGAGATCACCAAGGCATTCATCGAAGCGGGGGCGGCAGGTGTCCATCTCGAGGACCAGCTCGCCGCCGAGAAGAAGTGCGGGCACATGGGCGGGAAGGTCCTCGTCCCCACCGGCCAGCACATTCGAGCGCTCCAGGCGGCGCGGTTGGCCTCAGATGTGATGGGTGTCCCGACGATCATCGTCGCCAGGACCGACGCCAACTCGGCCACCCTGCTCACCTCAGACATCGACGAGCGGGATCGGAGGTTCGTGGTTGGGGAGAGGACACCCGAGGGATTCCACCGCGTCACCGGTGGCCTCGAGGCCGCCATCGCACGCGGCCTTGCCTATGCCCCATACTCCGACCTGATCTGGTGTGAGACGGCGAAGCCGGACCTCGAGGAGGCGAAACGGTTCGCCGAAGCGATCAATGCCGAGTTCCCCGGGAAGATGCTGGCCTACAACTGCTCCCCTTCCTTCAACTGGTCGGCCCATCTCGACGAGAGTGCGATCGCCAGGTTCCAAAAGGAGCTGGGGGCGATGGGATATCGCTATCAGTTCATCACCCTGGCGGGGTTCCATGCCCTCAACGCCTCGATGTTCCGACTGGCCCGGGGCTATGCGGAGGACGGGATGACCGCCTATGTCGAGCTCCAGGACCTGGAGCTGGCGATGGAGGACGACGGCTACACGGCGACGCGGCATCAGCGGGAGGTCGGCGCCGGGTACTTCGACCTGGTGACCCAGACCGTGTCGGCAGGGTCGACGACTCTGGCCATGACCGGCAGCACCGAGGAGGAGCAGTTCTGACCCGGCCCGGTCCCGGCGACGCCGGTCGATCCAGGGACGCCGGGTAGTCTGGTGACCGAGCACTCACCCAAGGGGAGCAGATGAAAGTCGTCCACGTCGTGGGCACGGGAACGATCGGCGAGCCCCTGATCGGTCTTCTCGCCGACAACAAGGAGCACTTCGGCATCGACGAGGTGACCTTTCACAAGCGGACACCACTCGTGACCGAGAAGGCAAAGGTCAATGATCTCGTCAGAAGAGGAGCGGTGCTCTCCGTCGACGACAACCGGAAGGCCACCTTCGAAGAGCTGGGACACTCGCCCAAGTACGAGACCGCGGAGGCCATAGAGAGGGCCACCGTCGTCATCGACTGCACCCCGGTCGGCAACGACATGAAGAAGGAGTTCTACGAGTCGGCGAGGGGCCCCATCGGGTTCATGGCGCAGGGCTCCGAGTACGGGTTTGGGAAGATGTACGCCCGGGGGATCAACGACGAGGCCCTGATCCCCGGTCAGGATCGCTTCCTTCACATCGTCAGCTGCAACACCCACAGCATCGCCGTGCTCATCAAAGCCCTGGCGATGGACCCCGACGGCACCAGCCATCTCGTCGACGGTCGCTTTCTCTGCATGAGGAGGGCCAACGACATCTCCCAGGACGGGGGTTACGTGGCCAGCCCCACCGTCGGGTCCCATGGTGACGAGCGGTTTGGCACCCATCACGCCCGTGACGCCCACGAGCTCTACACCACCCTTGGCTACGACCTCCCCTTGTTCTCGTCGGCGGTGAAGCTGAACACCCAGTACATGCATTCCCTCCACTTCTCGCTCACGCTGGACCGGGATATAGATCTCGACGAGGTGAGGGAGCGACTCGACGCCAACACCCGGGTGGCGGTCACCCACAAGCGGTCGGCGAATCAGGTGTTCTCCTTTGGCCGTGACCACGGCTATTACGGCCGGATCATGTCGCAGGCTGTGATCGCCCTCGACACCCTGGCCGTCCGCAACGGCAACGAGGTGGTCGGGTTCTCCTTCACACCCCAGGACGGGAACCCGCTCCTCTCCACCGTGGCGGCGATGCTGTGGTACCTCGACCCGGGGCGTATGGAGGATCGTCTCGACATCCTGCGCCGGTACCTGTTCACCGAGATCTGAGGTGGACGCGAAGGCACGTGCCTTCGCCGAGGAGGCGATCAGGGCAGTGGGCAGGGCCGACGCCCCGACCGCCCGGACCTTCATCGCCCAGGCGTGCGAGGCCGACCATCACATCGGCCCACTGGCCGACACCATCTATCTCGCCTGTGCGGAGATCGACAGCGAGGGCGGGGTGAGCGCCTCCACATGGAACACCCTCGCGGACGCCGTCGACTCGGCAGAGTTGTTGGCCGTCGTCGAGGGCAGCAGGACATGAGGCCACCACCC
>JAKEHF010000060.1 GCA_022615295.1 Actinomycetota bacterium
ATCACCGCCTTGACCCCGATCGAGGAGCTGACGTGATGGAGCTCCTTCTCGTAGCCGTGGCATTGGGGTCCGGTATCGGCCCGGGGCGGACGCTGGTCCTTGCCCTCCTGCTTCATTACCCGTTGGTCGCCCTGGCCGCCATCGTCCTCCTCGTCGCGGTCCGGGGACGTGAGACCAGGTCGAGTGCAGTGTCCTTCTGTGAAAGCGTCGCCTCCGAGCTCCGCTCCGGGTCCTCTCTGCGCCATGCGCTGGGGGAATCTGCGGTGGCGTTGGGAAAGCCGGAGCTGGCTGCCGCGGTCCGTACCGGGCCTGCCGAGAGCCTGGGAAGCAGTGTCGCCGCAGAGTTCGGTGTGGTGGCGAGGGAGATCGAGGTCGTCATCAACGCCGCGCAGGGCTCCGGCGGTCCCAGCGCCTCGCTGTTCGACGAGATGGCCAATCTCGCATCGGCCGAGAGCGAGTTGCGACGCGAGCTGCTGGTGGCCTCCGCCCCCGCCCGGGCCGCCACCGCTCTCTTCATAGGGGTCCCCACGCTGTATCTCGCCGCGAGATGGGACTCCCTCCACGACCTGGTGTCCGCACCGGACCAGCGGCTGGTGGGCATCGCCGGTCTGACGCTCTTCCTCATCGGTCTCGGCTCGGTGTTCCTCATGATGAGGGGGACGTGATGCGGGCGCTCCTCTGGCTCGGCCTGGTGCTTCTCCTCCTCGGGGGGCGACCGCGAAGGCGGCCATCGGTCGAACCGCCGTTGCGTCTCGTCCTCATCCTCCTCCTCGTCGGGCTGCGCTCCGGCCAATCGGTCTTGTCGGCCCTCCAATCTGCATCAAGGGCCTTGCCCCACCACCGGGAGCTCTCCCTGGTCACTCGGATGGCGACTGTGGCCGGGCTCGGCGAGGCGATGGATCGGGTCCGGGGACCCCTACGCCCCGTCATGGCGCAACTGGCGCGTGGCCAGCGCTCGGGGGCCCCCCTCGCGGGGATCGTGGCGCGGATGATCGAGGACGATCTCGCCGTGGAGCGAGCTGCCGGTTTGGCCAAGGCGAAGAAGCTGCCCACACGTCTCCTCGTCCCGGTAACCCTCCTGATGCTCCCGGGTCTCGTGCTCCTCCTCTACGCCCCGTCGTTGATCGCCCTCTACGACGAGTTGACCGGGGTCTGGCCATGAGTTCCGCACTTCTCCCCGCGTCCGGTCGGTCACCGGAGTGAAAGGGGTGTCTGATGACACGCTTGATGAAGATGCTGGCCTCGGAGAAGGGTCAGGGGACCGTGGAGTACTTCCTGGTGATCCTGGCGGCCACCGCCCTCGCCATCATCGCCCTCCGCTGGCTCCAGTCGGGTGGCGGCGGCGGCATACTCACCGATCTCTTCGGCAGGGTGATCCGGTGGGTGGTGGGGCGGTTCTGAGGCCGAGCCGCGGGGGCGTCACCGTGGAGTTCTTCCTGGTGATCCCGATGCTCGTGCTCGTCCTTGCCGCGGGTGTGCAAACGGTTGCCCTCACCCGCGCCCGAATCGAGCTCGTCGGCGCAGCCCGGGAGGGGGCGCGGGTGGCGGCGACCACCCCCGATCCGTCCCGGGCGGTGTCCGCGGTCCTCGCCGCCCTGCCCTCGACGGTGCGGGATCGGGCCCGGGTGTCCGTGACCCGCCCCGCGGTGGTCGGCCAGCCGGCCCGGGTGGTGGTGCGGGTGCGTCATCATCTCGGTGCACCCTTCCCCGACATGTTCACCGTCGAGCTCTCGGCGTCCGCCTCGATGCTGGTGGAGCGTTGAGAGAGGGAGGCGCCATGGCCGTCGTGATGACGGTGGCCATGGCCCTCCTGGCGGTCTCGTTGACCGCGGTCGCCTCCCTCGGCCTCCTCTATGCGGCCAGGGCCCAGGCGGTGACGGGATCGGACGCCGCGGCGCTTGCCGCTGCAGTGGCCACCTACCCCGGGACCGGCCGTGGGTCCCCTCGCGTGGAGGCGGCCATGGCCGCCTCGAGGAACGGGGCGCGTCTCGTTGCATGCGTGTGCCCGACGGACTCGGGGCTGGGACCTCGGGTCAGCCAGGTCACGGTGACGGTCAGGGTCGACGTCCCCGTGTTCGGGGTGGTCACCGTGCGGGCCACGTCACGGGCCGAGTTCGACCCGAGAGCCTGGTTGGGGAGGTAGATATCCTCGCCAACATGGCCAGCCGGTCCGACGTCATCAGGATGCTCGTCGAGTTGACCCGGTTGACGACCCTCGAAGAGGGATCACCCCAGGCGTTCAAGGTCAGGGCCTACGAGAACGCCATAGCCGGTATCGAGGCCCATCCGGGGGAGCTCTCAGGGCTGACCAAGGCCGAGCTGACCCAGATCAAGGGGGTGGGAAGCTCCACCGCCGAGAAGATCCTCGAGTTGGAGCGGACCGGGACGGTTGCCAAGCTCGAGATGCTCCGTAGCGAGTACCCCCCGCCTTTCGTGGAGATGACCAAGATCCCGGGTCTTGGCCCGAAGACTCTGAAGATGCTACGCGCCGAGATCGGCATCGAAGACGTGGCAGGTCTCAAGGCAGCCGCAGAGACACAAAGGCTCAGGGACCTCCCCGGGATGGGGGAGAAGTCCGAGGAGAAGATCCTCAGGGCGATCGACCGTCTCGGTCTCGGGGGCAAGGACCGGCGCACGCCCCTCGTCGAGGTGATGGGTCTGGCGACTGCCCTGGCCACACGGCTCGCCGAGCTCGAGGCCGTGGACCGCGCCGTGCCCTGTGGGTCGCTGCGTCGGTTCTCGGAGACCGTCGGCGACCTGGACATAGTCGTCTCCACGACCGACCCGGCACTGGTCTCGGCCGAGGTGCTGGGGTGGGCCGAGGTCGCCGAGGTGATCGGCGCAGGGGCCACCAAGACCTCGTTCCTCACCAGGGAGGGTCTTCAGGTCGACATCCGGACCGTGCGACCCGACCAACTCGGCTCGGCCCTCCTCTACTTCACAGGGTCGAAGACCCACAACATCGCCTTGCGACAGCGTGCCCTCGATCGGGACTGGCTGCTCAGCGAATACGGCTTGTTCGAGGGGGAGACGGTCGTCGCCTCCCAAGCCGAGGAGGAGATCTACGAGGCGCTGGGTCTCGGGTACATCCCACCTCCATTGCGAGAGGGAGGCGGGGAGATCGAGGCCGCGTGGCGCGGGGACCTCCCCCGGCTGGCGACCAGGGAGGACATCAGGGGTGACCTCCACTTCCACAGCGACCGGTCCGGCGACGGCCGTTCCACGCTCGAGGACATGGTGGAGGCCGCGATCGCCTCCGGGTATGACTACGTGGCCATCACCGACCATGGTGAGGACCTGGCGATCAACGGGTCGTCGCGGGAGGAGATGATCGCCCACCGCGACCGCATCCGCCAGCTCGACGACCGGTATAGCGAGATCACCCTCCTCTTCGGGTGTGAGCTCAACATCGGGCCCGAGGGAGGTCTCGACTACGACCCGACGTTCAGACTCGAGTTCGACTACTGCGTGGCCTCGATACACAGCCACTTCGATCTCGACAGGGCCGCCCAGACCGCACGCATCCTCACCGCGCTCGGGGATCCGGCCGTCAACGCCATAGGACATCTCAGCGGGAGATACGTCGGCAGGAGACCGGGCGTCGAGCTCGACATCCCGGTGGTGCTCGAGGCTCTGGCGCTGACCGGGGTGGCCCTCGAGATCAATGGCGCTCTGGACAGACTCGACGCCACATCGGAGGTGGCGCGTGAGGCAATGACCGCAGGCGTCGACTTCGTCATCGACACCGACTCCCACCACATCCGTGACCTCGTCAGAATGGACTACGGAGTGGCATATGCCCAGAGGGGCTGGGTCACCGCCGAGCGTGTGGTCAACACCCGGCCGATCGACGTCTTGCGCTCCTGGGCGGCTCGCCGGCGCTGAGAGAAACGACCCGGAGTCGATGGTGGGTGCTTGTAATCCCGACCTCGACCGATGATGCTGTCCGCGTTGGCGACGGTGACCGAGCTGGGGTAAGGGTGGGATCCACCTTCGTCCTCGACACCTGTGTCCTGCTCGCTGATCCCCGCTCGATCCTGCGTTTCGACGAGCACGACGTGGTCCTTCCCCTGGTCGTGGTCGAAGAGCTCGACCGTCAGAAGGGGAGGATGGACGAGGTGGGGACCGGGGCGCGGGGAGCGATTCGCCTCCTCGAGGAGTTGGGAGCCTCGAGAGACGGCGGTCTCCGCGATCCGGTGAGACTCCCCGGTGGCGGCACCCTTCGCATCGAGCTCAACGGGATCCTCTCGGAGCGTCTCCCCGCCGCCCTCGACCCGCGGACACCCGATCATCGCATCCTCGCCACCTGTCTCAACCTCGACGACGACCCGGTCCTCGTCACCAAGGACGCCGCCCTCCGCATAAAGGGGGCCCAGCTCGGGGTTCGGGTCCAGGACTATCGGGCGGACACCGTCTCCGTCGAGCGGGTGAGCTCGGGGATCACCGAGCATCAAACCGACTCGGCGACCATCGACATTCTGTTTGAACAGGGCAAGATCGAGCTCGCCGGGGTGGATGCGGCCATCAACGAGTTCCTGGTGCTGCGTAACGGGACCTCTCGCTCGGCGCTGGCCCGGGTGGTGCAGACCGACCCGACGTGCATCGTCGAGCGTGTGCCCACCCACGTCCGAGCCTTCGGGGTCGAGCCGAAGAACGTGGCACAGACGGTGGCGCTCCACCAGATGCTCGACGTCTCCATACCTGCCGTGTCGCTCATGGGCATGGCGGGGACGGGGAAGACCTTCCTTGCCCTCGCCGCCGCTCTGGAGCAGGTGCTCGAACAGCCCAGGTATCGCCGTGTCTCGGTCTATCGGCCGCTGGTCGCCGTCGGGAGACAGGAAGTGGGGTTCCTTCCCGGGGATCTCAACGAGAAGCTCACGCCTTGGATGGCCGCGGTCCACGACAACCTGTATGCGCTCTTCTCCGACGGCGGGCCCGAGGCGGCCAGGGGGGCGATCGAGGAGCTCGTGGACCGCGGTGAGCTGGAGATGGCCGCGGTGACCTATCTTCGGGGACGCTCCATAACGGGGGAGTTCGTGATCATCGACGAGGCCCAGAACCTCGAGCTACCCACCCTCAAGGTCATCCTGACACGGATGTCACGCGACTCGAAGGTCGTCTTCTGCGGCGACCTGTCCCAGGTCGACAACCCCTACATCTCCCCGTATGGAGGTATGGCCGCGCTCATCGAGCGCTTTCGGGGCTCTCCTCTGTTCGCACACGTGACCTTGGAGAGGTCGGTCCGCTCCCCGCTGTCAGAGATGGCGGCGACGATCCTCTGAGCATCAGGACCCGAGCCGCTCCCTACGAGCCGCCAGGAGCTCTAGGGCGCGGTCGAGCGTCAGGGTCTCGGGGCTGTCCCCCTTGCGCAGCGAGGCGTTGACCTCGCCGTCGGTGACATACGGGCCGTAGCGACCCGATCGGACCGTGATCCTCTTCTTGGTCGCGGGGTCCTCGCCGACCACGGCGACATCCACCGTCCGCGCCTGCCCCCGCCGGCGTGGCGGCTCGGAGAGCAGCCGCAGGGCCCCCTCGATGTCGAGGGTGAAGAGCTGCTCCTCGCCCTCGAGGCTCCTCCGGTCCTCCCCTCTCTGGATGTAGGGGCCGTAGCGGCCGTTGAGGGCCACCACCTCGACCCCCGCCTCGTCCTGGCCGACGACCCTGGGAAGTGAGAGGAGACGCAGGGCGTCGTCGAGACCCAGATCGTCGAGGCTCATCGATCGGAAGAGGGAGGCGCGTCGTGGTCTGGTCTTGGCTCCCTCTTCCTGCTCGCCGAGCTGGACATAAGGCCCAAAACGGCCGGTCATCCCGTACACGGTGAGACCGGTGTCGGGATCGGTCCCCAGGATCTTGGACCCGGCGCTTTGGACCCGGATCAGCTCGAGGGCCTGGTCGACCGTGAGCTCGTCGGGGGCCAGGTCCTCGGGTATGGAGGCGCGGTCCTCGCCACGTTCGACATAAGGCCCATAGCGGCCGATCCGGGCCACCACCGGGACATCGAAGGGGTCCACCCCGATGGGAATCGACCCGACGACACGGGGATCGATCTCGTCGAGGTGCCTGGCGACGTTCTGGCGGAGACCGTCGTCGCCGAAGTAGAAGGCGGAGAGCCATGGCGTGGACTCCATTTCTCCCACTGCGATCCGGTCGAGATCGGTCTCCATCGCGGCGGTGAACTCGTAGTCGACAAGTTGGGGGAAGTGACGCTCGAGCAGGGTGACCACGGCGAAGGCGGTGAACGTGGGCACCAGCGCCGTCCCCTTCTTGAAGACATAGCCTCGGTCCTGGATCGTGGTCATGATCGAGGCGTAGGTAGACGGCCGGCCCACCCCGAGCTCCTCGAGCTGTTGGACCAGGGTGGCTTCGGTGTAGCGGGCCGGAGGCTTCGTCTCGTGACCGGTCGGCTCGATCCGTTGCACCACGAGGTTCTCACCCTCGGTCAGCGGCGGGAGGGAGGCCGCGGGGTCGTCGTCGGTGGGGTCGGTGTCCCGACCGTAGGCCCTGAGAAAACCAGGGAAGGTGATGGTTCTCCCCGAGGCGCTCCACAGGGTCTCCACCCCCCCGGGGATCGTGGCACCGATCCGCACAGTCACGGTCACACCAACGGCATCGGCCATCTGGGAGGCGACGGTGCGTCTCCAGATCAGGTCGTACAGTGCGCTCTCGTCGGGTCCCACCTCGCGGGCCACCTGCTCCGGCGTCCTGAACCTCTCGCCGGCGGGTCGGATCGCCTCGTGTGCCTCCTGCGCCGCCCGCACCTTTCGGCTGCTGCGGCGCGGGTTGGGCGAGAGATACTCCTCGCCGTAGAGGGCCCGCACCTGGTCCCGGGCGGCGGAGACCGCGTCGTCCGACAATGACGATGAATCGGTCCTCATATAGGTGATGTACCCGTTCTCGTAGAGCCTCTGGGCCACGGACATCGTCCGTGACGACGAGAAGCGGAGGCGGCGCCCCGCCTCCTGCTGCAGCGTCGAGGTGCGGAACGGCGGGTAGGGGCTGCGTCGATAGGGCTTGGTGCTCAGCGATCGGACTTCGAAGACGGCGTCGAGGGAGCTGGCCGCCAGCTCGGTGGCCCGCTCCCGATCGAGGATCAGGACCTCCCCCTGGGGTCTGCCCCGGCTGTCGAAATCCTTTCCGGTGGCCACCCTGACCCCGGCCACACTGTGCAACTCGGCACCGAAGGTGCGGTCGGGATCAGCCTGGGTGGCGAACACCCCATCGACTCCCCAGTAGCCCGCCGAGACGAAGGCCATCCTCTCTCGCTCCCGCTCCACCACGATCCGAACGGCGACGCTCTGCACCCGCCCTGCGGAGAGCCGGGGTTGGATCTTGCGCCAGAGCACAGGTGACACCTCGTAGCCGTAGAGCCTGTCGAGAATGCGTCGTGCCTCCTGGGCCTGGACCAGCCGCTCGTCGAGACCCCTTGGGTTGGCGAAGGCGTCCTCGATGGCGGGCCGGGTGATCTCGTGGAACACCATGCGATGCACCGGCACCTTGGGCGCCAGGACCTCGACGAGGTGCCAGGCAATGGCCTCGCCCTCCCGGTCCTCGTCGGTGGCCAGATAGAGCGTGTCGGCGCCGGCGAGGGCATCTCGGAGCTTCTTCACTTGCGCCTTCCGCTCCTTGGGGACGATGTACAGCGGCTCGAAGTCGTTGTCGACGTCGACACCGAGACGGGCCCACTCCTCACCCTTGGCGTTGGGTGGTATCTCAGAGGCAGACCGGGGGAGGTCCCGGATGTGACCCATGGAGGACTCGACGACGGCGTCGGGTCCGAGGAAGTCGGAGATGGTCCGGGCCTTGGTCGGCGATTCGACTATGACGAGTGACTTGGGCATCGATGGCGGGGAGTTGACCGATGTGCGCGTTCCATGTCAATACGGATGATGGGTCACAAGCGAGGGTTAGCGTTGGCAATCGTGGGTCATTACATCGCCTTGGAGGGTGTCGACGGCAGCGGGAAGTCGACCGTCGCCGCTGCCCTGGCACGGCGGCTGGAAGCGGACGGTCATCAGGTCGTCGTGGTGCGCGAGCCCGGCGGCACCGCGGTCGGAGAGACCGTCCGCAGGCTGCTTTTGGACTCGGAGACCCTGGACGAGTGGGCGGAGGCCTTCCTTTTCGCCGCTCAGCGCGCCGAGCTGGCCCGTGAGGTGATCCGACCCGCCCTCGAGTCGGGAGCCTGGGTGATAAGCGACCGCACCTACTACTCCTCGATCGCCTACCAGGGCCGGGCTAGGGGGCTGGGCGAGGAGCGGATCCGCGAGATCAACGAGATGGGGCTGCGTGGCGTGATCCCCGATTCGGTCTTCGTCCTCGACGTCGAGCCCTCCGAAGGTCTGCGTCGTCAGCATCGGGAGGATCGCATCGGGAGGGAGAGCGAGACCTTCCAACATGAGGTGAGAGAGGCATACCGCAGGCTCGCCGACGAGGACCCTGCCCGGGTCAGGATCCTCGATGGCTCCCAGACCGTTGAGCAGCTTGTTGACGAGATGATCGGGAGCCTGGGATGAGCTATGCCGGCGTCATCGGGCACGAGCGGGTGATCGACCTGCTCGAGACCGAGAGCGGCCGCCCCGCCCAGGCCTATCTGTTCGTCGGGCCTGCCTCCGTGGGCAAGGCGGCGCTGGCCACCCGATTCGCCGCCGAGCTCCTCGGTGTCAGCGACGAGAGGGGACATCGTCTGGTGATGAGCGGGAACCACCCCGACCTGGTGTTGGTCGAGCCCGAGGGAGCCGCCAGTCTCGGAGTCGATCAGGCGAGGGAGGTGGTGCGACGTGCGGCGATGGCTCCCGTCGAGTACGAGCGCACCGTGTTTCTCTTTCCGGAGGCGGGGGCCATGACGGACCAGGCGGCCAACGCCCTGCTCAAGACGCTCGAGGAGCCCCTCGCCGACGTGGTATTCCTCCTCGTGGCGGAGTCCGAGGAGGATCTGCCGATGACGGTCGCCTCCCGTTGTCGCTCGGTCCAGGTGGCCCGGGTCCCCCACGACCAGATCGTGGCTGCGCTGACCGGGCGTGGTGTCGAGAGCGACTCCGCCGAGGCCATGGCCCTGGTCTCCGGTGGCCGCCCAGGTCTGGCACTGGCGCTCATGACCCGGCCCGAGGTGGCCGACTTTCGTCGGACCTGGCTCGGCGTTCCCTCCCGGGTCACCCCGCGCCCGGGTGACGGCCAGCGTCTCGCCGCGGAGATCCTCGACGAGCTCGGCCCACTGGTCGAGGAGGCGGTCGACGAAGGCATGACGGCCGAGCGGGCCCAGCGCGCCCGGAGACGAGTCGAGATGTCCCTGATCGTCTCCGGTCTGGAGATCCTCGCCTCCTGGTACACCGACGCCGCCGCCCTTCAGATGGGGGGTCCCGTTCGGAACCAAGACGTCGAGTTGGCCACCCTCACCAACGTGTCGCCACGGCGCGCGGTGCGTTGTGCCGAGATGACGCTCGACGCCGTGATCGACATCCAGGCCAACCTCCGTCGCGAGTTGGTCCTGGCCAACCTCTTCTCGGCCTTGGGGGCGGAGGAGGGTTGAGCGTCTCGCCGTGTCGAGGCACGCCTTTTACGATTCCTGAACCGCCGGAGTAGCTCAGTGGTAGAGCGAGCGATTCGTAATCGCTAGGCCAGGGGTTCGATCCCCCTCTCCGGCTCCGCCTCCCACCGTTCCGTGAAGATCTACCGGGGCTATATACGTGAGGATCTTCACAGAACGGATGGCCGGGTTCAGGCGTCCTCGACGATGAAGGGACCAAGGTCCCGACTTCGGCTGACTACCGTCCCCGCCCACATGGCCGACCAGGCGACCTTCGAGAAGGACGCCCTCGAGTACGCAAGACAGCTCTACTCAGCCGCGATGCGGATGACCAGGAACCCTGCGGACGCGGAGGACCTCGTCCAGGAGACGTTTCTCAAGGCCTATCGCGCCTATGACAGCTTCGAGCAGGGGACCAACCTCAAGGCATGGCTCTACCGCATCCTCACCAACACCTTCATCAACAAGTATCGGAGCGACTCGCGTCGACCTCGTCAGACCGACCTGGGGGACGTGGAGGACCTCTACATGTACCGGCGGATAGCCTCCGGTGACTCCGCCGAGGCGGCGAGGAGCGCCGAGGAGAGGGTCCTCGACGGTCTGGTCGAGTCGGACATCAAGCAGGCGGTCGAGGAACTGCCCGAGAACTTCAGGCTCCCCGTGCTTCTGGCCGATCTCGAGGGCTTCTCTTACAAGGAGATCGCCGAAATCCTCGACATCCCGATCGGGACGGTGATGTCCCGGCTGCATCGTGGAAGAAAGGCGATGCAGAAGAGGTTGTGGGAATTCGCGCGACAGCGTGGACTGTTGCCGGACGACGCGGTGAGACCATGAGCCGGGATTGCGACGAAGCGCTGGCCAACCTCTATCTCTATCTCGACTCAGAGCTCGACCAGGTCAGCATTCACAAGGTGAAGACGCATCTGGAGGAGTGCCGGGGCTGTGATGCCCCTTTCGACTTCGAGAAGAGACTGCGTCAAGTGGTCCGGGAACGTCTCAACGAGGATCTGCCCGAGGCCTTCGTGATGCGCCTCCGCGCGGTTCTCGCCCTCGAGATCACCGGTCCGTAGAGGTTCGCCCGCCAAACGGCCCGCCTGTAGTCTCAGCCGAATGAAGCGGTCCTGGTCCCGTTTGGTCGCCCCGGCCCTCCTGCTCGTGGGTATGACCACAGTCGTCGCTCTCCCGGTGCTCGGTCAGGAGGAGGGAGAGACGACCGAGACGACGGCCCCGGCCACGGGCACGACTCTGCCCGCGGAGCAGATCGACCCGGCGGTTCCGGTCGGAACCGCTGCCGAGAACCCGCCCCAACCCGATTGGACCTACCGCTACCTCATACCGACGGGGCTCGTCCTGGCCGTGATCGTCGTCCTCATGACCTCGATCCGTTACTTCACCAACGTGGTGCGCAAGCGCTACCGGATAATCGAGGAGTGACTTCGGTCGAGGATCGCCTGGTAGCCAGGATCGCCGGGAGCTACCCCCTGGCCGACACCTATCACATCGAGGCCCTGACCGCGGACATGGCGGGGATCACCGAACGTGTCGCCTCGATCGTCCCCGAGGCGATCGGTCTCGAGCTCGGTGGCCGGCCCGAGTCCGGGGTGGTGTCCCGCACCGAGTGGGTGAATCGGAACGTGGCGGTGTTCGGCCATCTCCTCGAGCCGGCGCGGAGACAGATGGAGGAGAGGGTTGGCCCTGGCTCAGCCGGCCGGCTTCGGCTCCTGATGCAGTCGGAGATGACGGTCGTCCTCGCCCTGCTCTCACGTCGCGTCCTCGGCCAGTACGAGCTGGTCCTCCCCGGTGGCGAACGAGGTGACATGGTTGCCTATGTGGGGGCGAACATCCTTCAGCTGGAACGACGTCATCAGTTCCGCCCCTCCGAGTTCCGCTTCTGGGTCGCACTACACGAGATGACCCATCGCGCCCAGTTCCAGGGTGTCGCCTGGCTTCGTGACTACTTCATGGGGCTGGTCGCCGAGCTGGTTGAGCAGTCCAAGCCGGAGCCGGGCCGGTTGAGCCGGGTGCTCGGCGAGATCTCCGAGCGGAGGTCGACGGGGCGTCCCCTCGTCGACGAGCGCGGGGTCTTCGGGCTCTTCGCCTCGCCAGAGCAGAACGCGGTCGTCGACAGGGTCCAGGCTCTGATGTCGCTTCTCGAGGGTCATGGCCACGTGGTGATGGACCGGGTGGGGGCCCCTCATCTCATGAGCCAGGAGCGGATGAGTCGGATCCTCAAAGGCCGCAGGTTCGATCGACGCACCGCAGCCCTGCTCCGTGTCACCGGTCTCGAGATGAAGCTCAGCCAATACCGAAAGGGAGAGCGGTTCGTCCTCGAGGTCGAGCGGGCCGGGGGCTGGGACACCCTGAACCTGGCGTTCCGCGGTGCCGAGAGCCTTCCCAGCCTCGACGAGATCTCCGAACCCGACCGATGGCTGAAACGCGTCGCCTGAGCGAGCTGGTCGCCCAGACGACCACCCTTGCCCCGTTCCCCGACGGCAACCTCGTGGTGGCCCTCTCCGGGGGAGCGGACTCCGGATCCCTGGGTCTGCTTGCCCGGGGTCGGTCTGTCCGGGCAGTCCACGTCGACCATGGGTTGACCCACTCCCCGATGATGCGGGCCGCTGCAGCGGCCATAGCGGAGCGACTCGGAATGGACCTCACCGTGGTGGAGACCGTGGTTCCCGCCGGTGCCTCCCTCGAGGCCAAGGCCAGAGATGCCAGATATGCCGCCCTCGCCGAATCCACCACCGCCGAGGAGGCGGTTCTGACCGCGCACACGGCCGACGACAACACCGAGACGGTCCTCATCAACCTGGTGCGCGGCAGCGGTGCGACCGGGCTGGCCGGGATCCCGCCCTTTAGACCGCCCAACATCCATCGCCCCCTCCTCTCGGTGCGCCGGTCGACGCTCAGGGAGATGGCGATGCTCGGTGGTCTCCCCTTCGCCGACGACCCGATGAATCTCGACCCGGCCTTGACCAGGAACCGGGTGCGGGTCTCGATAGTCCCCCTTCTCGCCGAGCTCAACCCCGAGATCGATCGGGCGGTTCTCAGGTCGAGTCGGGCGCTCCGCGCCGACAACGAACTCCTCGACGAGCTCGCCGACTCGCTCCACCCCGACCTTGGTCCCGGTCGGGCGACCATACCCGTCGGCGTCCTCGTCACTGCCCCCAGGGCCGTCGCCGACCGGGTGGTCATGGCCATGCTGGGTCATGTCCTCGGCAGGGGTGCGGTCACCGCACTCCGTGTCGAGGATGTCTGGGCGGTTGTCGAAGGGGTGGCCGAGCGACGTGAGCTCGGAGATGCGGCCGTCGTCTGGCGCACCGGAGCGGTGCTCTGTATCGGTGTAGGGGCCGGGGAGCGGCCCGGCGTCGTCGTCGATCTGACACCGGGCGTCCATCACGTGGGTGGTCTCGTCTTTGAGGTGACGCGTCACCACGAGATGTGCCGGGTGGCCCCCATCACCAACTGGCAGGCCATCTTCCCCTTGGACGCCCGTCTCACCTGGGATGGGTTGGTCCTCGCCGACGGGTTGGCCGCATGGAGCCCAGGGGTACGCCGTCACCCGGTGGCCTGGTACCAGCCCGGAGAGGTCGGCTACCTTTCCGTCCTCGCCACCGAGGAAGCCGGATGGAAATCAGACCACTGATCAGCCCCGAGGACATCGAGGCCAAGCTGGCCGAGATGGGCAGACAGATCACCGAGGACTATGCGGGCAAGGAGTTGCTCCTGGTCGGGGTCCTCCGCGGGGCGTTCATGGTGATGGCGGACCTGGCCCGTCACATCGACCTCCCCTGTGAGTTCGACTTCATGGCCATCTCCTCCTACGGGGCCTCCACCCAGACTTCGGGGGTGGTCCGCATCCTCAAGGACCTCGACGAGGAGATCGAGGGGCGTGACGTGCTGATCGTCGAGGACATCATCGACTCCGGGCTCACCCTGAACTATCTGATCAAGAGTCTCCGGGTGCGCAAGCCCGCTTCGTTGGAAATCGCCGCCCTCCTCCTCAAGGAGGGGATCCAGAGGGTGCCGATCGACGTCAGATACGTCGCCTTCCCCATCGGGCCGGAGTTCGTCGTCGGTTATGGCCTCGACTACGCCGGGAAGTATCGGAACCTCCCATACGTTGGCGTGATGGGTGGCGACGTCGGCTGAGGGGTTCGACTATTCGTCGACCCGACGTAGCATGACCATCTCCAGCCGTCCGCAATCGAGGAGCACTTGAACCGAACCGTCCGCACACTCGTGGTCTACGGGATGTCGATACTCCTCGTGGCCATCCTCTTCTCGTGGTGGTTCGACCAGGTCGCCGGTCCCGAGGAGATCCCGATCTCGTTGTTCGTCACCAACATCGAGGACGGTCGGTACGCGGAGGTGGTCCTGGGTAAGAACACCCTCCAGGCGCGGGGTCGTCTGGTCGACTCGACAGCCGAGGAGGGGGTGTTCGAACACGTCGCCAATTACGTGGAGGGGTTCGAGCCCGAGCTCACCGCGGCCCTCGACGCCAATGGGGTCCCCTGGTCCGCCGATCCCGAGCCACCCGGGTTCTGGACCCTCCTCATCAGCTTCCTGCCCTGGCTGTTCCTCCTCGGGTTCATGGTGTTCATCTTCATGCAGATGCAAGGTGGCGGGAACCGTGTGATGCAGTTCGGCAAGTCCCGGGCGAAGCTGGTCGGAAAGGAGCAGCCCAAGGTCACCTTTGATGACGTGGCCGGTCTCGAAGAGGCCAAGGAGGAGTTGGAGGAGATCAAGGACTTCCTCGCCAACCCGGATCGCTACCGCCAGATGGGCGCCAAGATCCCCAAGGGAGTTCTCCTCTTCGGTCCCCCCGGCACCGGCAAGACCCTCCTCGCCAAGGCCGTGGCCGGCGAGGCGGGGGTCCCCTTCATGTCGATCTCGGGCTCTGACTTCGTCGAGATGTTCGTCGGGGTCGGTGCCGCCCGGGTGCGCGACCTCTTCGACCAGGCCAAGCAGTCGGCCCCGGCCATCGTCTTCATCGACGAGATAGACGCCGTCGGCAGACATCGTGGCGCCGGGCTCGGTGGGGGTCACGACGAGCGGGAGCAGACCCTCAACCAGCTCTTGGTCGAGCTCGACGGTTTCGAGGGCAACACCGGGGTGATCGTCATGGCCGCCACCAACCGGCCCGACATCCTCGACCCGGCCCTTCTCCGACCGGGCCGGTTCGACCGTCAGATCGTCGTCGACGCCCCCGACATCGAAGGACGTCAAGCCATCCTCGAGGTCCACGCCAAGGGCAAGCCCCTGGCCGACGAGATCGATCTCGAGGTGCTCGCCCGTCGCACACCGGGCTTCACCGGCGCCGACCTCGCCAACCTCATCAACGAGGCCGCCCTTCTCGCCGCTCGACGGCGGAAGAAGCAGATCACAATGTTCGAGCTCGAGGAGGCCATCGATCGGGTAATCGCCGGTCCCGAGCGCAAGAGCCGGGTCATGACCGACGAGGAGCGGAAGGTGATTGCCTACCACGAGACGGGTCACGCCCTGGTGGGCTATGCCCTCCCCAATTCCGATCCGGTGCACAAGGTGACCATCGTCGCCAGAGGCCGGTCTCTGGGCCACACCCTGGCCCTCCCCACCCACGACAAGTACCTGTCGCGTCGCAGCGAGCTCGTCGACCAGCTGGCGATGCTGTTGGGGGGTCGTACCGCCGAGGAGATCATCTTCGCCGACCCGACCTCCGGCGCCGCCAACGACATCGAGAAGGCGACCACCATCGCCCGCCGCATGGTCATGGAGTACGGGATGAGCGACGAGCTCGGGCC